>JBAXSA010000061.1:0-11726 GCA_037130945.1 Pseudomonadota bacterium
CTTCTCAAGAAAGAATATTGGAAGGATGTCCATTAACCGCAATAGGTTGGGGCGACACGGCTAGATCCTGTGTACCTCCCTCTGGTCAAGGCAGGCTTTTAAAAAACTGCGTTTTTGGCCTGGGGGGGGTATGCTGTTGTTGTGTTTATCCTTTCTTCACACAGGAACCCTAAAAAATGGCAAACGCAGTGAGCAAGCGTGCGGTGATGACCCTTTTTTCAGATCCGCGGAGCAGCTACAGCCACCGTGTTCGCATCGTGTTGGCCGAAAAAGGTATTGTCGCGGAGATGATCCAGGTGTCCCCTCCCAAGATCCCTGACGAACTCATGGATATGAATCCCTATGGCACACTCCCTACACTGGTCGACCGGGATATCAAGTTATTCGAATCCCGCATCATCATGGAGTACTTGGACGAGCGTTTTCCTCATCCGCCGCTTCTACCCGTTGACCCGATTTCTCGGGCCAGCGCTCGCCAGTTGATGTACCGGGTGGATAAGGATTGGTCGAGTCTGGCGGATCAAATCCAGGCCGGGAGGAAAGAAGCCGCCTCCAGGGCTCGTAAGGAATTGAAGGAAAGTCTTCTCACCACGGCGTCTGTCTTTGAGGCCAAGCCGTTTTTTATGAGTGACGAGTTTTCCTTGGTGGATTGCTGTATCGCCCCGCTGTTGTGGCGCTTGCCATTGCTGGGTATTGAACTGCCGCCGGTCGCCAAGTCTGTCAAGGACTACGCACGACGGATCTTCGAGCGAGAGTGTTTTGCATTGAGTCTCACGGAAATGGAACGAGAGATGCGAACCTAAGCGGTGATGTGCCGGTTTCGACCCACTACGGCGGCCTGAAAAATCACATGACACCCGAACAAGTTCAGCAGTTCGCCGAGGCTGGTTATACCCGAGTCCCTCTGGTCTGTGAAATACTCGCCGATCTCGATACCCCCTTGAGTCTTTACCTCAAGTTGGCAGCGGCCCCTTACACGTTTTTGCTGGAATCGGTTCAGGGTGGGGAAAAATGGGGACGTTATTCCATACTCGGCTTGCCCTGCAGAACCCGGTTACAGGTGACGGGTCATCAGGTAAAGATTGAGCAGGATGGCATCGTGTTGGAGTCTCTGGAAGTTGCCGATCCCCTGGCCTTCATCGAGGACTTCCGGAAGCGTTTCCGGGTGGCTCCTCATCAGGGGTTGCCCCGTTTCACGGGGGGTCTGGTCGGCTATTTTGGCTATGACACCATCCGTTATATCGAACCCCGCCTAACCCATTGTCCCAACCCAGATCCCTTGAAGATGCCGGACATCGTCTTGATGCTGGCTGAAGAAGTCGTGGTCTTCGATAACCTGCGGGGCCGTCTATCGCTCATCGTCCATATTGATCCCCGGGTGACTGGCGCACTGACACAAGGAGAGGCGCGCATCCAGACGTTAGTGGCAAAAATGCGGGATTCTCTGCCGCCGCGATCCGCCCAGGCGTGCCGGAATGTGGATGAATCCGATTTTCGGCCAGGGTTTACGGCGGAAGGCTTTCAGCAGGCGGTAGCTCGGATTCAGCGCTACATCCATGATGGCGATTGTATGCAGGTGGTGTTGTCGCAACGCATGAGCATCCCCTACCAGGCACCGCCCCTGGATCTCTATCGCGCCTTGCGGGGGCTCAATCCTTCCCCTTATATGTATTTTCTGGATTTGGGTGGTTTCCAGATTGTGGGATCCTCGCCAGAAATTCTGGTTCACCTGGAAGCGGGTCTGCTCACGGTGCGTCCCATCGCCGGGACTCGGCCCAGAGGGCACACGGAAGAAGAAGATCAGGCCCTGGAGACGGAATTGCTAGCGGATCCCAAGGAGCGGGCCGAGCATTTGATGCTGATTGATCTGGGACGCAATGACGTGGGCCGGGTGTCTCGTGTGGGCAGTGTCAAGGTGACCGAACGGATGGTTGTGGAACGCTATTCCCATGTCATGCATATTGTATCCAATGTCGAGGGGGTGTTGCGGGACGGCCTCACCGCGATGGATGTTCTACGGGCAACCTTCCCGGCCGGAACCGTCAGCGGGGCACCCAAGATTCGGGCGATGGAAATTATCGACGAACTTGAACCGGTAAAACGGGGCATCTATTCCGGTGCAGTGGGTTACCTGGCCTGGAACGGTAACCTAGATACCGCGATTGCCATTCGCACCGCAGTGATTCAGCAGGATATGCTCTATATCCAGGCGGGAGCCGGTGTGGTGGCGGATTCTCAACCGGCCCTGGAGTGGCAGGAAACCCTGAACAAGGGCCGTGCGATCTATCGCGCCGTGGCCATGGCCGAGGCGGGTATCGATCAACGGGTTCATGGCTAGCCAGGGTCTTTCACGGACGGTGATACCATTCCAGGGTTTTTCCCCATTGACATCTCTTGCATCTATGGTAGAAACGCGGTTTTTTGCCGTTATGTGGCGTTAACCAGGGAATCAAAAGGCTTATGGCCCTGATCGTTCAGAAATATGGCGGTACGTCGGTGGGTTCGGCGGTGCGTATTGGCGCGGTGGCGGATCGGGTGATGGCCGCCCAGCGGCAAGGTCACCAGGTGGTGGTGGTGGTATCCGCGATGTCGGGAGAAACCAATCGCCTCATGGAATTGGCGCGTATCATCCAAAAGCCCCCCAATCCGAGGGAGCTGGATGTGCTGTTGTCGACCGGCGAGCAGGTCACCATCGCCTTGTTGAGCATGGCACTGGACAAACGAGGCTGTCCGGTGCGTTCCTATACGGGCAGTCAGGTTCGCATTCTGACCGACAGTATCCACAATAAAGCCCGCATTCGTGATATCGACGTCCATCGGGTGCGTACCGATTTGGCGGATGGTCATGTAGTGGTGGTGGCGGGTTTTCAGGGTGTTGATGCGGAGGGTCATATCACGACCCTTGGGCGAGGGGGATCGGATACCACGGCGGTGGCAATGGCTGCGGCCTTAAAGGCCGATGAGTGCCAGATTTATACCGATGTGGATGGTGTGTATACCACCGACCCCCGCATCGAACCCAAGGCTCGCCGCCTTTCACGCATTACCTTCGAGGAGATGCTGGAGATGGCCAGCCTGGGCTCAAAGGTCTTGCAAATCCGTTCAGTGGAATTCGCCGGGAAATACCGGGTTCCCTTGCGTGTGTTATCCAGTTTTGAGGACGGGGAGGGAACTTTGATCACATTTGAAGAAGAAGGAATGGAGGATGCCCGTATTGCGGGTATTGCCTTTAGTAAGGACGAGGCCAAGCTGACCATGCGGGGTGTGCCTGATCAACCGGGTGTGGCCTATCGCATCCTTGGGCCTATCTCCGAGGCTAATATAGAAGTTGACATGATTGTCCAAAATATTGCTCGGGACGATACCACGGATTTTACCTTCACGGTTCACCGCAATGACTATGCCAGTGCCCTCCAGATCCTGCAGGGCACTGCCCAAGCGTTGGGGGCAAGAGAGGTGGTAGGGGATGACAACATTGTAAAACTATCGCTGGTGGGGGTGGGGATGCGCTCTCACGCGGGGATCGCCAGTGTCATGTTCAAGGCATTGGCAGCCGATGGCATCAATATCCAGATGATTTCCACCTCCGAGATTAAAATCTCGGTGGTGGTGGATGAACGCTACCTGGAGCTGGGCGTAAGGATCCTCCACAAGGCCTTTGGACTGGATCGATCCGTGTCATGATCGGCGAGTTTTCATGGGGTTACCTTTGAAAAGGCTTTATAGAGTTTATTATCTGTTGTTAAAATGCCCTCGGTGGTTGCGCCTGGATCGAGAAACGGCGTGGTTTGGTAGTGCGTAGTTTGGTCAGAAACGGCTATTTGGATTCCGGAAGGGATCGTTAAAGGAGTGAGTACCCATGTTGATACTAACCCGTAGGGTGGGTGAAACCCTCATGATCGGAGACGAGGTGACAGTGACCGTGCTCGGTGTGAAAGGTAATCAGGTGCGGATTGGCGTCAACGCGCCGCGCGATATTAGCGTGCATCGTGAGGAAATCTACGAACGCATCAAACGCGAGCAAGCGGGAACCGCCGGCCAGACGGTAGTAGAGGGAGAGGGAGATGTAGATGTGGAGGTACCCGCCGAGTCACACTACCCCGACCTAAAGGCCGGAGCTTGAGGCTCAAAGCTAAGAGCTTGTATGAGGGGGAGTGGTTTTGGCGGATCCGGCTCAAGGGTGACACCCTCGCAGAAGAGGGCAGGGGGGCGCTATATTGTCGGGCCGTTTCATGCAATACTTAACGGAGTGATGTTGGCGTGATCGCTTGATCTAAGAGCATTTCGCATTTGGAGAGGTGGCCGAGTCGGTCGAAGGCGCTCCCCTGCTAAGGGAGTATGGGGTTAAAAGCTCCATCGAGGGTTCGAATCCCTCCCTCTCCGCCAATAAGACTATTATCATTTTAGCCAATTTAAGAGTTAAAGATATGCACCTTCGCTCCGTTATCACCAAACTGTTCGCGGCTTTGTTAGTGTCTGTTGTCTTTGATCTCCATGCCAACGATCAGGAAGCCATCGGTCAGGCGCTACGCCAGCTTGACCCGGAATTCAAGATTGACCAGATGGAATTGTCCCCCATACAGGGGCTCTACGAGGTCACGTTGGGTACGCAGGTCGTTTATGTCACCGCCGATGGGAAGTACCTGTTGCAGGGGCATCTCATGGATCTTGGCAAACGCGAAGACATCACCGAAACCAAACTCAATCGCGTCAAAAAATCAGCATTGGCGAAGGTTTCGATCGATCAGATGATTGTTTTTTCGCCTGCCAATCCCAAATACACTATCACGGTTTTTACCGATATAGACTGTGGTTATTGCCGGAAACTGCATAGCGAAATCAATGATTTCATGGCCGAGGGCATTGCTGTACGGTACCTGTTTTTTCCCCGCTCCGGTCTAGGAACTCCCTCTTACAAAAAAGCCGTGTCGGTTTGGTGCGCCGCTGATCGCAAGCAAGCTCTGACCGATGCCAAGGCGGGTAAGGAACCCTCGGAAAAAACCTGCACCAACCCTGTGGCGGAGAACATGAAGCTTGGCGAGTTGTTGGGTGTGACCGGAACGCCGGCCATACTGCTCGAAGATGGTCAGCTTTTGCCAGGCTATATGCCTGCCAAGCGGATGGCCGGATTACTGGCCGCTAAAAAAGCCAGTGCGTCCGCTCCTGATAAGAAATCTACGGCGGCGATGTAGAACTCACTAGGAGTTTTAGCGCATAGCCTCGATGAAACGGTTAGAATTTGCCACCTGTACCCATCAAGGCCGGGTACGGCGCAACAATGAAGACGCGGTGGGATCCCTCGATCATCTGGGTGTTTTGATAGTGGCCGATGGCATGGGCGGGTGCCAGGCGGGTGAGGTGGCCAGTCACATGGCGGTGGATCTGGTGTTGTCGCACCTGGTTCAGCATCTGACCCCTGAATTGGCGGCTAGTGGAGTCATGATCCATCTTAAATCGGCCTTGATGGCCGCCAATGAAGCGATTTATGAGCGCAGTCTCGTTGACCTGCAACTGCATGGCATGGGTACTACCGCAGTGGTCGCCGCATTTGGTCTTGCCCATCTGGCGTTTGCGCATGTGGGCGACTCTCGTCTTTACCGTTTGCGCAATGGTCAACTGGAATGCTTGACTCGGGATCATACCGTGATTCAGGAGCTGATTGATCGCGATGAATTTCCCGGTATGCGCGAGGCACTTGCCGCAGGTGTCAACCCCAATGTCCTGACACGCGCCTTGGGGAGTGAAGGGCTTCTCCAGTCGGATCTCGGGGTCACGCCCTGTCAAATCGACGATCTCTATCTCTTATGTACGGACGGGTTGACCGGCATGGTAGCGGAACCGGACATATCTGCGGTACTGGCCGAGCCAATCGCCTTGGCAGGCAGAGCAGAGCGGCTTGTGGCGGCGGCCTGTGCCCGTGGTGGCGTCGATAATGTTACCGTGGCACTTGCCCACGTTTCCTCAATCTCGGATTGACCTCGCTTTGCAAGGTGTTTAGACATGGCTAAGCTGACGTATTCCAGCAGTGGACAACTTCAGGATTGGGTCTTGGTGCCTAATCAGCCAGTCACCATAGGCCGGGACGTGGAATGCCAAATTCGCATCAACGATCCGGCCGTGAGCCGTCATCATGCCCGTTTGGTGTGTCTTTACGAAGAATGGTTTGTCGAAGACCTTCGCAGCACGAACGGTACCTTCGTCAATCAAGCCCGGGTCATGAAGCAGATTCTCAACCCTCGGGATGTGCTGCGGATTGGCGACCAAGAGCTTCAGTTTGTCAACGAAACCCAGGCGGAAGTCGAGGATGACGCCAACAAGACGGTGCGAATTAAGCCGGTTAGTCGGCGTTCCTTGTCAACGCAGCTTGCCGCAGAACCTGTCGTACCGGCAGCAGGGATCGTCGCAGCAGCGCCACCACCGGCTCCTGCTAGCCCGGCGTCTGCCAGCGCATCGGGGAATTTGCTAGCCTCCGTGGAATTTCTGACCGGCCCGTCCCAGGGGACTCGTCAGGCGATCAATAAGGCTCTGTTTACCATAGGTCGGGCGGGCGGCAATTTGGCGGTGATATCCCGGCGGGTTCATGCCTATCAACTGATGCATTTGGGGGGTGATGAGGTGTCCACCGTGAATGGTATACCCGTTCACGGCAAGGGAATTTTATTGAGCGATGGCGACGTGATCGTCGTGGGTGGCAGCATCAAGGCGATATTCCGTCTTGTTGCCAGATGATGAACAATCCCGGACGCCTTTGACGGCAACGACCCCAGAGTCTGGCCGCCTTGCCGAATGACACTGGGGGAGCCATCGCTTTCGCGATGCTTTGTTAGGTCATCTCCCAACGGGAGGCTAGAAAATGTCTTTACCGCAGCTTGACTGGGTCGTACCAGGTTGGCGGGGAAGTGTGCTGGCGGGCGCTATGATGCTTGCGCTCTGGGCTTTTTGGGGTGAGGTCTGTATGGCGTCGCCGGTGGCGGATATCCGCATCCTCATCGATGTCTCCGGCAGCATGAAGCGAACCGATCCGGATAATGTCCGGCGGCCCGCGTTGCGGTTACTGGCGGGTTTATTGCCGAAGGGATCCCGGGCCGGCGTTTGGACTTTTGGACAACAGGTTAATCGGCTGGTGCCCTTGGGAACCATCGGAGAACCCTGGAAGGCGCGTGCTCTTGCCAGCGCCGATGAAATTTACTCGGTCGACCGTTATACCGATATTGAAAGTGCCCTACGTCAGGCCACTGCGGATTGGAAAGAGGCAGGCGAGGGTCAGCGTGGAGTCATTCTGCTCACGGATGGCGTAGTTGAGCCGAGTGACGATGCGGTGACCAACGAGGCCTCGCGGCGCCGTATTCTTGAAGAATTACGCCCCCGTTTAGCCCAGCTAGGGGCCCATGTTTATAGCATTGCGTTGTCGTCGGAAGCCGACCAAGCGTTGCTCAAGAACTTGGCGCAAGAGACCGGAGGATGGTTTGAAACCACGAACAATGCTGCCGATTTACATCGTATTTTTTTGAGGATATTCGAGAAGGCTGTTAAACCCGATGCCTTACCCTTGTCTGGTAACAAATTCAAGGTGGATGGCAGCATCCGGGAGGTGACGCTGTTGTTGCTGCATAAACCTGGGACACCTCCGCCTCAGATTCAGCCGCCCGTTGGCAAACCCTTCGATATTCTGCATGTTCCCAAGAATGTCCGCTGGCACCCGGATCAGGGTTTCGACCTGATCACCCTGGAAAAACCCATGGTAGGTGAATGGCGTCTGGAGATATCCGAAGATCCGGAAAACCGGGTTACCATTGTCTCGGATCTCAAGATGCTGGTCACGGATCTCCCCAGTCAGATTGCCGAGGGTTCGCAGATTCCCTTGTCGGTCACTTTTTATGACAAAACCGGGCAGATCACCCAGGATGCCTTCCTGAGGATGATCCAGGTCGGTGCTGTTCTGCAATCGGCTACGCTGGAGCCGGTGCCTCAAGCCGTGACGGTGCCGGTACAAGAACCCGGCCACTCGGGTGCCGAATTTTGGATCACGCTGGACACCCGGGGCGGAAGCGGCGTGATGGAACTGGTCGTGGCAGGAGAAAGTAAGACCTTTAGCCGGGAGCGCCGCCAATTCATCGAGATACAACCGGTGTTACAGGCCGAGCAGATACCAGGCACCGGCCATGACTGGTTGCTGCGGCTCACCGCAACCCCCGGTGTGACGGAGCCGGGTTCCTTGGTGGCCGAGGCTCTATTGGAGCCTGCTCAGGCGAGTCCTCCGGTCTCCCTGCCATTGGTCGTCGAGGCCGAGGGCCGTTGGTCGGCGACCGTGACCCCACCTCCCACAGGGGGACAGTTGCGTATTGTTTGGCAGGCCAAGGATCTTCAAGGCCGGCCCTTGTCCGGGGAATTGACTCCGTTCCCATTGGCACCCGCGCCGGCACCGGTGTTGGAACCGCCCGTCGTGGAGGCACCCCCACCCGCCGCCGATCACTCTCCAACCCCGGCTACGCCACCTCCCCCGGTCGAGACTGCGGAACCCATCAACGCCCACTGGTGGTGGATTGGCATCAATGCCTTTCTGTTGCTGTTGGGCGGCCTGGGTTGGTGGCTGTGGCGCCGATTCCAGAAAGACGCAGGGGCCATGCTTGCAGCGCTCAAAGAGGGTCACCCTGACGCCCCCGAAAATCACGCGAGGGTCGATCTGTGATCCAGTTGCCTTCTGTTTGGGTGTTCGTGTTGGGAGAACTGCTCTTACTGACTTGTCTCGCGTTGTTGGTGATAGGGGGGATTTTTGTGTGGCGCCGCCGACGGGATCTGGCAGCGGTTCGAGGCCTGGTCGAAGAGATCAAGCACAGCGAACCAGAGCGCCGGGAGGCCACCGAAGCCCTGTTGCGGGATCGCTATGGTTATCTGGAAGCGCCTTTGGAAAAATGGGTGCAAGATATCCATCATGCCGAAAGAAGTTTCTACCAGTCCATCCTGACCCTGTACTTGCAGCGGGATCCGAAGCGTCTTCGCCAATTGAAAGAACCGGTGGAAGAATTGACCGCTCTGTACCGCAGTTTGGCAATCCAGCAGGTTGTTCCAATGGCAGCGACCGCTGTGCCACCCGCTGCTGACGCTGCGGAGTTTGACCGACTGCTGCGCGAGAATCAGAAACTCTCCATCGAGTTGCAGTCCACCATGGAGGTCATGGCCCGGATGCTTAGTGATTATGCGTCCTTATTTGCATCCCAGGCGAGTAATGTTGACTCGCAGGATCCTGCTGCCATGGCGGCTTTTGACACGATGGCTCCGGAGAATAGGGACAGCCAGGGGGAGACGGCGAACCGCATGGATTCACTGCTGGACGTTGACCAGGAGAAAGTCCCTGGCGCTCCCGACGATACTGTCGAGCTGGATGAGAATGCCGCCATGTTTGGCGATTTCGCTCACCTGTTCCCAGGCACCGAGAAGATGTCCGAACAGGGTTTAGGTGGCCTGTCAGAGGATGTGGTGGATCTGGGGGAGGATGACGGTGCCAATCCGGAGGTATCGGACGTGTCCGGCAACGGTTTGGGTGATTTTGATCTTTTGGGCGATCTTGAGGCGCTGGCAATGGATGTCAATCAGGAAGATCCGGACTTTGACGCGAGTGCCACCGTCGTGACCAAACATTGATGCGGCCAGGATTGCCGTGAATCCGGAAGATCCGGCCCCCGTGCGGGTTTTGATGGTCACGCGGGAAGGCCTGGAGGATCGGCGATTTGGTCTTGGCCGCAGTCTGGCCACCCTGATTCCGGCGTTGCAAGACCAGGGGGTCGCGGTGACCTACCTGTGCCGTGATCAAGCCATTGGGCTACCCGTCTGGACGAAGGGGCTGGCCCGCTGGTGGGCTCGGGAGGCTTCATCTGCATCGGTCGGCCGAGCCATGACCGCCGCCTTCGCTGAACGCTTGGCAATGGGTTACCAGGCCGCCGGCGTTCTGGTTCAGCAAGGTCACACCCATGTCCATTGCCACGACCCCTGGATTGCCCTGGGTTTTTGGCTGACGGTAGCGGGTACCCGGTATTCAGGCGTTCCTTGGGGTTTTACGCAGCATGGTTTTGGTGCCTATGTCCAATCCCTGCACGAGGAGATTGGTCCCCTGACCGTGCCGCAATGGCGTCGTCTGCGGCACCTGGAAAACCGGGTGGCAGAACACGCCCGCTGGGTGATGACGCCGACCCGTTTGGCGATGAATCAATTGGTGCGCGATCTTGGCCGGCCCGCGCCGGCTAGCCACTGGCATGTCGTTCCCCACCCGCGCCCTATCGCGCCACCCCGGATGGACGCATCAACCGCACGGTCGTCGCCAGGTTTGCGGTGTCTCGTGGTGGGCCGGGAGGCGGCACTCAAACGCCAGGATCTGGTGATCCGCGCCTGTGCCCGATTGGCACCTTCCATTGCGTGGCACTTGACCCTATTGGGGGTTTCACCCGTTTCATCATTGACCAGTCTGGCCCGTCAGCTGGGCGTGGCGGAACGTGTCGACTGCCGGATAGTGGAATCGGTGTGGGAAGATCTCTTCAGCGCCGATTGTTACATCAGCACATCCACCACCGAGTCCTTTGGACTGGCCAATCTGGAAGCCCTCCAGGCGGGGCTGCCGATGATCTGTACCGCAGTGGGCGGTGTCCCCGAGGTGGTGGGGCCGGCCAGCCTGTGGATCCCCCCCGATGATACCGATGCCCTCGTCATGGCGCTGACGGCCTATGCCCAGGATGAGGGATTGCGGACAGCGATGGCCGCACTGGCCAGGCAACGAGGGGCCAGCTGGCCCGAGGCATCACACATTGCGAGCAAGTATGTGGCGATTTATCGCGCAGCGATGGCGCGATGATCCGGCCATGAGTCAACAGCCAGCAGTCAGCGGATTGCCCGATCCGAATCTGCAATCGGTATGCCCCTTGCCCCTTCTGCTCGATATTCCGACCGGATCGCAGCGGGCGCTCGTGTTTGCCGCCCATGCCGATGATGAAACACTGGGGTGTGGTGGAACCATGGCGCGTTTGGTGGATGCCGGCTGGCGGGTTCATGTGGTGGTGGTGAGCGATGGTGCCGGCGGGGATCCCCTGGCCTACACCCAGGGCGAGGTCGTGGCGGTTCGCCGCGCCGAATGCCGGGCCGCCCTGACCTGTCTGGGGGTACCGGCGGTCGAGTTTCTCGATGCTCCGGATGGCCGTCTTCCACTGGACACCGCCCTTTTGGAGCGTCTCGGCGATTGCTGGCGCAACACCAATCCCGATTGGGTTTTGGCACCCTGTCCCCTGGACTATCATCGGGATCATGTGCATCTTGGGCTTTTGCTATTGCGACTGTGGCAACAGCAAGGCCATGACACCCGGCTCTTTTGTTACGAGGTGTGGCTGCCGTTGCCAGCCAACTGGCTGGTCGATATTGCGCCGGTGATGGCACGCAAGATCCGGGCGATCAACGCGTACCGGTTGCCGTTACGCTATTATCCCTATGATCGCATGACCCTGGCGCTGAACCGTTTCCGGGGGTTGCAATTGGGTGCCAATGGGCCGGAGGATGCCGAGGCCTTGCTCGAAATAACCCCCACCACGCTGGCGTCGTGGTCGGCGGTTTTTATCAACGCCAGGACATTGCTCGATTGAATGCTTATGAACCCTCTTCTCGAATCGCGATAGTGCGCTACAGGTAATGCTGGGCCACCAGCGTAAAGTCGCGCAGGTAGGCACCACGGGAAGCCCAAGAAATGA
>JBAXSA010000062.1:0-11550 GCA_037130945.1 Pseudomonadota bacterium
GTTTAACATATTGAAATCATTATACTTGATGGCCACGGGAATTCCCAAAGAGCCAAAAGATTCTTGAGGGAAGCATCTGACTGCCAGCGCAGCCCGGCCTTGCTGCCTCCAAGACCGTGATTTGGCTAGGGCAAATCGCCGCGCTTGAACCGCACGAACCCCGCCGTCGCGCACAGGCTACCCAGCAGCGCCGGGTAGGCGAGGGCATAGATCATGTAGCCGGTCTGGCCGAAATGGTCGAGGATCACATAAGCAGTAGGGCCGAGCAACACCAGTTGTGGGTCGAACAGCATCATGGTGGCGGTGCGAAAGACCTGAAGGGGGTTAGCCAGGGCAATGGCCACTGCGGTCTCGGGCGGCAGGGATTGGCGAACCATGATGCCGAGAAGAATCAAATCCAAAAATAGCAGCAGCATCAGCCAAACCACAAAGGCCACCCCCTGAGCCAGATCGGTGGAACGCGCCAGGGTGGATATCAACATGCCGATGCCTAAAAAACACCAGGCAAGCCCCATCAACAACCCGGTGTAGTAGCCAAACAACACCCAGGGCACCTCGGCACCACGAGCCATGCCCCAGACCACCGCCAAGGCCATGGCCAGAAACACCGGAAGGAATACCACCATGAAACGCCCCAGGAGCTTGCCCCAGTACCAGGCGGCGAGACTGATGGGCAACGACAGCAGATACTCAAAAATCCCGGCCTCCCGATCCCCGGCCACTGAACGCACCGTGGACACCAGCACGAACACCGGCAAAATCGCCATGGCCAGCTGGATATAAGTCACCATCAGCCGTGACAGCCCCGTGAACCCCATGATCCGCGACTCGGTCACCCCAAAGGCGAACAGGAGTACCACCAGGCCGCCGAAGATCAGGGCATAGACCAGGAACCACTGGGCACGCAGGGATTCGAGGATATCGGTGGTGGCGGTGAGCCAGAGATGGCGCATGGGGCGATCCAGTGGGAGGGTCTGAAATTTAGGGGTGGCGGCTGTATTCATGCGTGAGGATGCGGGCCTTGGCCGCCGCGAATGTCAGAGTACCGGCCTGGGGCATTGACTGAGCGCCCAGGCCATAGGCCATGGGTGTGACCTGTCCCGGCAGGTAGTGGGCGGCACGGGCGTCAAGCCAGAAGCCGTCGCGCCAGCCGGCGACCCATATTTCGTTGGCGGGATCCTCGCGAACCGGTTGCGGCTGGGCTTCGAGCCAGACCAGGGCGCAGCCGAGGTCGTCGAAGAAAAACACCTGAGAGAGCCGCCCCTCCGCCTGGCGCTGCCGGATCTGGGCGGCATGCTGATGGTCGGAGAGTACCATGCGGCAGTGATCACAAGCCTGACGATCCCAATGGATTGCCAGCGGCCCCGTCCCGGGGTCGTTGGAACAAGCGGCTAACAGTAACAGATTCATGAGCCACAGGCCTTTTCTGGCCAATTTCCTAACCCAATGATCCATCCAGCATCCCCATGTCTTCGTAAATATTCGCCAGCGTCAATTGTAGCTTGCGGTCGCCGCACCGCATGGACAGGATTTCGCCGGATTCCAGCAGCGCCTGTTCCCACTGGCCTTGGGCATTGCGCTGGTAATAATCGACCTGCACCTGTTCCGGAGACACGATCAGGTAATATCGAACACTGGGATTGCGCTGGTAATTCAGCAGCTTTTCGCGCTTGTCGGTGCTAAAGGTATTGGGGGAAAGCACTTCCACCAGCACACAAGGCCGTTCCCTGTAGTAGGGATCCGGGTTATCTGTGGGGTCGCAACAGAGCATGACATCCGGGTAATACTGGTAGCGCCCATTGTCCATCCGCAGCTTCATGTCGTTCATGTAGGTGACGCAGGCTGTGCCACGCGTCTGGCGGCGGAGGTGGAAGCCAATATTCATGGCAACGCGGTTGTGTTTATCGGCCGCCCCGGCCATGGCATATCTCTGCCCATCCACATATTCATGGCGGACAGGCGCGTTTTTCTCCAGTGCCAGATACTCGGCTTCAGTGATGTCGTATTGTGCTTGTGGCTGGGACATTGTCTCAAGATTCTGCCTGGAAAACTGTCTGGAAATCCGCGTCCAGTGGTAACTCATCCAGGTGAATATGGACGAGCAGCGCGGCATAGCGCGACAGTACCCCCAGAAAACGCAATCGATCCGATCCCGCTACTTGACCCTCCCAGGTCATGCCCTGGTCGCGGCTGTTAAAACCCCAGCCTTGAATCGTCCGGGCAAAAGCCTCGTCGGCCCGCAAAAGGCCCACCAGACCCTGCAGGCGACTGGCCAGATCGACAAGATCAGCGACTCGATCATCCAGCACCACTTGGCCCTGATCCAGCTCGATGACGCGGTTGACCAGTGCTGCAACCTCGTCGAGGCGATGGCTCGAGATCAACATGGCGGCGGTGTGCTGTTTTTCAGCCAGGAGCTGGAAAAAAGTATGACGTGCGGCCGGGTCGAGGTTGGCGGCGGGCTCGTCGAGTATCAGCAGGTCGCTGTCGCGGCCCAGGGCGATGGCAATCAAGAGTTTTTGCTTCTGCCCTCCGGAGAGTTTGACAAAAGGCTGGTGCCGAAAGCGCGCCACCTCAAAACCCAGGCGCTCGGCAACCCTCACGATACGCGCGGGATCGGCGTCGCAAACGCCGGCAGCAAAGCGCACCAGTTGTCCCACCGGCATCTTCAGCGGCGGCGGCAACTGAGGCACAAAGCCCACCCGCGACAGCACATCGACGCGGTGGGCACGCAGCTCGAGTCCATCCACCTCGATACGCCCGCCATGGGTGTATTCTCCCAGCAGACAGCGAATCAGGGTGGTCTTGCCAGCGCCGTTGGAACCCACCAGGGCGACACGGTGACCGCGCTCGATCACCAGATCCAGGGCCTGCAAGACCACCTGGCGGCCAAAGCGCTTGGTAACCTTTTCAAAGCGGATCATGGCGGCTAGCGCAACCGCTCCAGCCCCGCCACCCTGAAACTCAGGGATTGGGTGGGACAGACATCCACGCACAGACCGCAGCGGGTACAGTCGGCACCGATGTCGGTATCCAGGGTCTTGGCCCGCCCGCGAATGGTGACATCCAGGGCATGGGGTACCAGACAGACCGCACGGCAGTCCCCTTCGTGATGACAGTTTTGCAGGTTGTAGCGCACCCGCACGGGCGACAGGGCACCGATAAGGCCGTAGGTCATGCCGATCGGGCAGACGTAGCGGCACCAGGCACGGCGCGACACGAACACCTCGAATAATAACAGCGCCAATACCCATAACAGGGCCAGTCCCGGGCCATAGATCAGAGCGCGGCTCAGGATTCCGGTGGGAGAGAGGGCCTCGAAGACCGTGTAGCCGCTCAGGAAGGCCAACAGGGCAAAAGTCAGATAGAAGAACGTCCGAACCCCCCGATGGAAGGTGAGGTTGCGAGCCAGCCCGCGTTTGGCCAGCCACAGGTGCAGGTATTCCGCCCACTCTGCCAGCAGATGGTAAGGGCAGACCCAGGAACAAAAGGTGCGCCCGCCCAGCAGCCACCAGAGTAAAAACACGGTGAGAGTGCCGATCAGCAGATTCAGCACGACATGCCTGTAGGCCAGCATCACCTGCAGGGCGGCGTTTAGATCGGCAAAGTGAAAACCCATGACGCGGGAGGCTGTCAGCGCGCCTTCCACCAGTTGCACGTCGAAGTGGTACGAAGCCACGAACAGCCCATTGACCAGAATCAGCGCCGCCCAGCGGCGTTTTTGCCAGGAATTGCAGCAGGTTTTACGATGTTCATGACGCAGCGTCAGGAGCTTGGCCTTGGTCAGGCGTTCCCGGCGTTTTTCGGCGTAGGCCGTCTTGACCTCGGGTAATACCTGACCGGGATCAGGCCGCGACGGCTTAAAACCCAGCAACACCTTCAGCGATTCGAGGAAAGGGTTCATTGCCAGGCGACCTCCGAGGTGTGATCGATGTCGATGACGATGGCAGCGGGATCGGCCGGACAAACCATCTCGCACACCCCGCAGCCGACACAGCCATCCTGGATCACCGGGGTCGCACCTGGGCCCTCCCGATGGGGTTTTAGGGCGATGGCGGGGCGGGGCGGACACTGATTCTTGTCGCCGGACGGGGGCTGTCCGGCCGCGCATTGCGCCAGGCGGATCTCGATGGGGCACTGGCGCCGGCACAGGTCGCACAGGGGAAGATCATAGGGATGATCCGCTACCGGAAGGGGTTTCCAGCGATCCCTCTCGGCGTAACGCAGCTTGCCGGTGAAATCAGACCCCCGTGCCGGCCCCTTGAAACCCTTGCCCTGCTGGGCGAGACAGGCCTCCGGGCGGGCCAGCCGGGCCAGTCCCATACGGGTTTGGGCCGGGTAATTGATGGCATGGGTGAGGGCACCCGTCGGGCAGGCGAGTACGCATTGCAGGCCGTCACAGGAAAAATCGCAGGCCTGGACGCGGGGCTCGATAGTGGGCGTCCCCACGCCCACGCCGTCTCGCAGACCGGTGAGTTTGATGGCCTCTACGGGGCAGACCTGTACGCACTGGCCACACTTGATGCAGGCGGCCAGGAAGTGCTGCTCATCCAGGCGGTTTTTGATTGCACCAGGTGGGCGCAGGCGGGCGCAGGCACCCTCCAGCACCGGTACCAATCCCAGCAGTGAGAGGCCCACCAGCCCTGTGGCAAGAACCCCTGTGCGCAGAAATTCGCGCCGGTTCTGTGCCTGGCGGATGGGGGTGAGGGGCTGCTTGCCATCTTTGGGTGTGTTCATAGCTTTGACTTTATCAATCAATCCCGCCCCAGGGAACCACGCAATACCTCCAAGGCATCGAAGGCCGATGCCGCTGGAGGTTTTGGGCGCATGGCCCGGGTGGCTGTGTCCCTGTCGACGATCATCAGCGGACGCTCGTCCTGCAGGACGAGAATGGGCTCGCTAAAGGGTGCCAGGCGCTCCAGAAAATCCAGCGTCTCCAGCATCGGCGAGCCTTTGAAGAATTGGGCTGGCGGCACATCCATCCAGAGGCGGTCGGCGTAGCTGTAGAGCCGGTAGGGGGTGTCGCCGATGCCGTCGTAGTTGCGGTCAAAACCCTCGTAGTCGTCCCAGTTATTGCCGTGCCACTCGTTGCGCCGGGCGCTTTCGCCGCCATCCACCGCGACCTGGGTGAGGTTACCCTTGAAGTGGTTGCCCTCGAATTGGTTGCTGTGCCAGTCGTTGTGGAATCGTACCCCAATTCCGTTGTAGGCCACCAGATTGCCGCGCAGACGGTTGGTGGTGTCCGGCTGGTAGGGGGAGACATCCAGGTAGATCCCGACCGCATTGTGCAGTATCTGGTTGTTTTCAATGGTGACGTCCGAGGTCTCATTGAGGCCAATGCCGATGCCGGTGGGACCTGCGGATCTGGCGATGGTGTTGCGCTTGATCTCGACGCCGTCGCTGTACATCAAAAAAATGCCCACCGAGTTGTCCTCGTAGTGGTTGTCCAACACCTCGTTGTGCTGGGCATACATGAAGTGGAGCGAATAGCGGCCGCCCCGGGCGTCGTTGCGGGCGATGAGATTATCCCGCGAGTACCAGACTACGGTGTCGCGGGAATCACGGATGACATTATCCGTGATTTGATTGCGAAAGCTGTACCAGAGCCGGATAGCATCTCCCCGGAGTCCCAGACTCAGGGGCTTGGAGGAGATGCGATTGTGGCGGACAATGTTGTCCTCGGACTGTTGCAGGTCGATGCCAAACAGGCAGTCGTCGATCTGGTTGTCCTTGAGGCTGTTGAAGTTCCCACGCACCTGGATACCGGCGTCGAGATCGTTGTGGGATTGGCCGGAATTCGTGAGGTGCAGTCCCTGGAGCGTCGCGCCGCTGGTATGTAGCACCACCACGCTGCCCTGACCACCGCCATCGAGGGTCACCTGGCTGCGGCCGTCGATGGTCAGCGGTTTGTCCAGGATGACCGGGCCGGCGTAGCGTCCAGGAGGCGGGGTCAGCACCGTCCCGGGCGCGGCGGCGTCAACCAGCATCTGAAACGCCGGGTAGGCACCTGCGGCTATCCAGGGGAAGCAGCAGCAGGTCACGGCCACGGCGATCCGGCAAGCCATCAGGGGCGATTCCACTCCTGACGCCGCAGCAAGGCCGCCACGGCCAGCAGGGCACTGGTGGCAAGCATCAGGACAAAGCCGGCGGACGGGTAGGAGTGGGTGCTGAACTGAGCGACCTTGCCATCGCCAAACACGGTCGGCATGAAGGGTTTGACGGTGAAGGCACCCATGTCGTTGAGGCGGTGACCGTACCACCACAGCCAGGCCGAGTAGTCGATGAGAAAGAACAGCGGCAGGGCCAGAGGCACCAGCACCAGCAGCCAATACAGGAGACCGCCGTTCTTCCGCGCCCCCCACACCAAAAAAACCATGGCACCGATCAGGGCCCAGAACACCGCATGGGCCACGGTATTCATGCGTGCGGCCAGGGGTGCGATCTCGGCTGGATTGTTGAAATAACGGGCCAGGCTTTTGGCATAGTGCCAGGTGAGCAGTTGGCTACCACTGCCGCTCCAGGGTTCGTGGCTACCCAGACGCTCCTGGTCTTTCTGGAAGGTCACCGCCAGGTTGTCGAGATAACGCTGTTTTCCGGGTTGGGTAGTGGCCTCTGGCGAGGCCGCCTGGGCCTTCGCCAGACTCTTGGCCATCTCCCGCTTGAGCCGGGCGACCAGAGCCTGACCGGGGGAGACATCCTGGGCATTTTCCGCTTCGCCGGCGGATTGATCCAGGGCCGTCGTCATGGCGCTCAGATAGCCCTGATTCTGATAGATCAGGCCACCCGTCCCATAAAAATACAGGGCCATCCAGCCGGCCACCCCAATGAACGCCACCGCCATGACCCCCACGCGCAACCCTGGCCCCGGGATCATAAAACCCACCAGCATCACCCCCAGCATGGACACCAGAAAAGGCGAGAAGGCACGTTCGATCACCCCGCCGGCGGCGATCGGGTACATGCCCACATAGTGATTGATGGTGTCCATCTCGTGAACACAATCGAGGGCCTCTTCTTCGCTGATTTCACGCTTTTCGATCTTTCGGCAGCCGTTGAACACGCCGTTCATGTGGAACTGGATGCGCACCCCATCGGGGAAGGCCTCCGCCGGGTAGTTCGGCGCGGTCAGGGAAACCCACCAGATCGGTGTGTAGTAGACGGCTACGAGCAGCGCGATGGCCGCAACAACCAGTGCATAAACCAACGGGTTGGTTTTAGTTTTATTAGAGGGGGGGGCGGTGTTCATGTCAGTCAAAATCGGGGTTCTTCCAGTCCGCCGACTTGGCCATCAGCGCCACCGGTGGTTTGATGCGGGAGGTGTAGTCACAGACCGCCAAGAGCTGCTGTTCGGTGAACTCATGCACCTGCTTGACCATATCCGGATTGGCGTTGCGGCGCTTGCCACCCTTGATTTCGCGGAACTGGCGCAGAATATACTCGTAGTGCTGGCCCTGGATGCGTGGATAGAATTTCTCCGCGTTGCCCTCGCCGGTCTCGCCGTGGCAGCGCACACAGTTATCCTTGTAAAGCTGTTGGCCAAGCGCCAGGTCGGCACCCGGGCCCACGCCATTGTCCGGCGTCATGGGCAGCTTGGCCATATAGGCGACGACATCCGCCAGGGCCTGGGGGCCGCCGATCTGGCTGGGCAGGGCAAAGGGATACATGGTGGGGTTGTCGCGGTTCAGCGCACGGATGTCAGCGAGCTGTTTGATGATCACGGTGCCGTGCTGACCGGCCAACTGGGGGAACGTGCCCTCCTTACTGCCCCAGCCCTCTGGTCTGTGACAAGCGGCGCAGACTTCGTACACATCGCGCCCGTTTTTAGCATCGCCCTTGAGGTGCAGTGCCTCGTCCTTTTCGCCGCCCGCATCGTTCCAGGCTAGGACGCCACTACCGAATACCACGCCCGTCGCGATCACGATCGTCTTCAGTACTTGCTTGCTCATCAAAAACCTCCGCGTGTTAGCTAAATCGACCTATATCTATTGTTGGGGTAGAGTGGCCAGCCAGTCGGCAATGGCGCGCATCTCGGCCTCGGACACCAGGTGCATGACCCCTTTCATGGCCACCGTCATGCCGTTGTTGCGTGTACCGCTCTTAATGTCCTGCATCTGGTTGAAGAGATAATCGGCATTCTGTCCAACCAGCTTTGGGTAGGTAGGCATGATGGGGGTTTTGGCATCCTTGCCATGACAGGCGGTACAAGTTTTGGCCTTGAACAGCGCCGCACCATCCAGAGCCTGGACGGAGGTGAATGGCAACAGGGTCAGCGACAGACACAGGGAAAAAATCGTCTTATATTTCATGGATAATCTCGTAAAAAAACCAAGAAGGGGGGCGTGCGCCCCCCTCACAACAGGGATCAGACTGGACTCGTTACTTGACCATCTTGGCGCCATTCTGCTCCAGGAAGGTCTTGGCACGCAGGCCGAGATCTGCGGTTTTTACCTGATACTGCCACCATTGATTCGCCCACAACATGGCGTTTTGCCAGTCTGACTTGGCCGCCGCCGCATCGGCCTTTTCCTTCGCCCCCTTGGCAAAGCCGAGCTGATCGATAGCGTCTTCCACCAAGCCCACCACGGTCGGAAAATCCTTGTAGTTGTGGGCGGTGATGAAGGCCACCACTTGGTCGATCACCGCCTGAGTATCGACGTTAGTCTTCACCTGCTTGTCATAGTCGGCCTGGGTGTAGGCCACGCCTTCCTGCATGGTGGCGGCCTCGGCCTTGTGGCCCTTGGGCTTGACCAGCAGATAGCCCTGCATCTCGAGATGCAGCGCCGAGCAGAACTCAGTGCAGTAATAGGGGTAGACACCCGCCCTGTCGGTCTGAATCGTGACCGAGGCGGTCTTGCCAGGCTCGATGGAAAGCTGCACATCGTGGCCGTACATGGCAAAGCCGTGAACCTCATCCTCCGCCCGCTCCAGGTTGGTGAGATGAATGCGCAGGGTATCGCCTTCTTCCGTCTCGATGATCTCGGGATTGATGTGGGAGCGGATGACCGTACCCATCACCTCCACCGTACATTTTCCTGCCGCGTCGCAGGTGCGTTCGGTCTTTTCGCGGCCGGCACGAGTGCCATAGGGCGATTTTTCATCAGTGCGGCTGTTCCAGCCGGATTTGTATCGCACCTCCGGTTTCAGCTTGTCGGCCTTGATCGCCACCACATAGTGTGGCTCACCCAGAGGCAGGGGCATGTCGTACAGTAACTGCATTTTGTCGTCACTGATGTCAATCAGCTGATGATTCTGCGGATGCAAGGGGCCGACTGGATTAAAACGGTCGATGGCCAGCTTGTTCATGGCGACCAGATAGTGACCTTTGGGGCTCACCGAATCGCCTTCCATGGTCATCAGGTGGCCGATGTTGTAGTGGATGGAGAGTTTATCCAGCACCTTGCCCTCGCAGTAATTCCACTTGCCGACCATGGAGTCCACATAGAGCGAGGTGTAAGCGATGCAGGGCTTGCTGTCGTACTGGGTATGCAGTGGCCCAAGACCCAGTTCCACCTGGAGGTGCAGCGCGTCCTTCATGGCGATGATGGGGATTCCATAAGGATCCTTGCCCTCGAACTTGCCGGCCTTGATGACGGCCTGGATCTTCTCGAAGCTGAACACCGAGACATGGCTGTCGAGCTTGCCGGAGACAATCATGAACTTGCCATCCGGGCTCACGTCCACGCCGTGCGGGCTCTTGGGCTCGGGAATCAGGTACAGCAGCCCGTTGGCGATGGCCTGTTCCATGGTAATGAGAAACATGCCGTTACGTTTCTTGACCTGACCGGACTGAACCAGCGCCTCGGCTTTTTTCCAGTCCGTGATGTGCAAAAAGTCGGTGTCTTTCGAGGAACAACCGGCCTCAAAAGGCGGGCGTCCGCGCTCGATGCCGCCGACGTAGCGTTCAGTACAAAAAGAGTTGGTAAAACCCCAGCCATTGCTAGGCCCCTTGCCCGCGTCGGAAAGATCCTGACTGTAGGGGGGTAATTCGAAGGTGAAAGAGTTTTCCGGCTCAATACGCCCTTTTTCGCGGTTGAACTTCCAGTAAGTCAGGCCGCCGCGATACTGGTCATTGAATTTCTCCAGGGGCACGTAACCCACGTCCTTGTAAGGCGCGGCGTATTGGGTGGCCTCCATCACATATTCGGTATTGGGGGTCACGAAGGCCCCGCCATGCTCGGAGCGAAACAGCGGATTGACCACGATTTGCTTGGTCTCGAAATCGCGCAGATCAATCACCGCGAGCCGCGGGTTGGCCTTGTCGTTGATGAAGAGGTAACGGCCGTCATATTCGCCGTTGGTTTCGGAGATTGCCGGGTGATGGGTATCGCCGTAATGAATGTCCTTACCCTCGATCCGGCCCTCGGCCAGCACCGCCTTGGATTCGTCGTCGAAGCCGTAACCCTGCCAGGGTTCAGGGGTGAAGACGCCGATGTATTTGAGGATACGCATTGACGGGATGCCATAGACGATCACCTGCCCGCTCTGGCCACCAGAGCTAAAGGCGAGGAATTCGTCCCGCCCGCCGGAGGGGGTGTAGGTCTTGGCTGCCGCCAGCAGGTCTTTTTCGGTCAGACTGCGGCGCTTCATGACATCGATTAGGGTTTCCGTTGACCAGGCACTAGACGCGGCGGTGAGGCCAAGGCCGAGTCCCAGCAGGACAATCGCGATTTTCTTGAGACACAGGGGCATGGTACTCCTCCTCGAGGGGTTGGGTTATCCGACATCGATCCTTCTTCACATCATTTCCAGGCATGGCCAATGGCTTGACAATTTGACGATACATCAAGCACCCAATACCAGAAAATGGCAAATTATTCTAACCGCAAGAGATCGGCGTGGCCTTGATGAAAGTCAAATACAATCCTGTGCATGGGTAGGAACAGGGCTTGTCCCAGCCCCCACCGGGTTCCACATAAAGACTTCGAAACGTCCCGCTCCGGACGTTACTTCTACTTTGTTATACTGGTTTTCAGACGGAGATCCTGCCGCCGAGTGTGTACCGTATCCATCCCTACCTCTTCAAGATCACCAAGGCACCCGCCGTGGTGATCGCCAAGGGCCAAGTGGGCATGGTGACCGCGCAGGACGGTGCGTCGATCCAGATGGGGCGGCTTCTGGCGCAAAGCGTGGTGGGACACTCGAACTATGAAAACGGCGAGGTCTTCCTGAAGAACGGGGGTCAAAAAGGCCCGCAGATCGATGTCCTGCTGCCGGGTACCTACCGTATCAACATCAATCTCTTCCAGGTGCAGATTGCGCCCGCGATGGTTATCGAGGCCAATAAGGTCGGCCTGGTGACCGCCCTGGATGGGATTCCACTGCCGGAACGGGAATACGTCGCCTGCCCGGTCACGGGTCATAACGACTTTCAGGATGGTTCCGCCTTCCTGGCGAAGCAGGGACAACGCGGCCCGCAGATTGACGTGTTGCGACCGGGAACCTATTACATCAATCCGTTCATGTTCAGTGTGGAGATCGACAATGTGGCGGTCATCGAGCGCGGGCAGGTCGGCGTGGTGGTCTCGAATGTGGGCGATGATCCGACCGAGG
>JBAXSA010000063.1:0-11432 GCA_037130945.1 Pseudomonadota bacterium
AGCCGATCCACGAACAGGAGCGCTTGCAGAAAATTCTCATCGTAGCGCGTTGCCAGCCGGCGGATGATCGAATGCGCCTCCAGATACTCCCGGGATAGGTTTTCCAGAGGGCCGGCGGTAATCGGCGGCGCGTCCGGGTGGGAATAATAAATGGCGTTGTCCAGTGATCGCCTCAGCAAATATTGATCGAGATGATCCTCGTCTTTCAGATACTCCTCGTGCTTGCCGGTCTTGGCCTTGTAGAGGGGTGGCTGCGCGATATACACATATCCCCGCTCGATGAGCAGCGGCAACTGCCGGTAAAAAAACGTCAGTAACAATGTGCGGATGTGGGCACCATCGACATCGGCATCGGTCATGAGGATGATCCGGTGATACCTGAGCTTGGCAAGATCAAATTCATCCTTGCCGATGCCGCAGCCCAGCGCGGTAATCAGGGTGCCGACCTCGACCGAAGAGATCATGCGGTCGAAACGGGCCCGCTCGACATTCAGGATCTTTCCCTTTAGTGGCAGGATGGCCTGGGTTCTCCGATCCCGGCCCTGCTTGGCGGAGCCACCGGCGGAATCGCCCTCGACCAGATAGAGTTCCGACAGCGCCGGGTCTTTTTCCTGGCAATCCGCGAGCTTGCCCGGCAGCCCTGCGATGTCCAGAAACCCCTTGCGCCGGGTGAGTTCCCGGGCCTTTCTCGCGGCTTCCCGGGCGCGCGCGGCCTCAACGACCTTGTTGACAATGTTGCGCGCATCATTGGGATTTTCCTGCAAATAGGCCGCGAATTGCTCCGATAGCAGATTTTCGACCAGGGGCTTGACGTCGGACGACACCAGCTTTTCCTTGGTCTGAGAGGAGAAGCGGGGATCGGGAATTTTGATGGAGACGATGGCCACCAGACCTTCCCTGGAATCGTCGCCGACTGGAGCCACCTTGTTTTTCTTGGTGACTTCTGTGGCTTCCATGTATTGATTCATGGTTCGGGTCAATCCGGTTTTGAAACCGGCCAGGTGGGAACCGCCATCGCGCTGCGGAATATTGTTGGTATAGCAATAGACGGTTTCCTGATAGGTATCGTTCCATTGCATGGCGATTTCGACGACCGAATCGTTTTTTTGCGCCGAGAAATAAAAGACCTTGTCATGGAGTGGTGTCTTGCTTTTATTGAGATGCTCGACAAAGGCCTTGATGCCACCCAAAAACTCGAAGACCTCGCGGTGATCCGTCGCTTCATCCCGCAGTTCGATGCGCACGCCGGAATTCAGGAATGACAATTCCCGCAAACGCTTGGCCAGGATGTCATAATGAAATTCGACGTCCGTGAAGGTTTCCCGGCTTGGCGTGAAGCGCACCTGGGTGCCCTGCGCGGTGGTTGGCCCGATCTCCCGCAACGGCGCAAGCGGCACACCGTGTTGATATCTCTGAAAATACTCCCGGCTGTTGCGGCAAATTCTGAGATCCAGGGTCTCCGACAGCGCATTGACAACCGATACCCCCACGCCATGCAGCCCGCCGGAGACCTTATAGGACGAGTTCTCGCCGCCAAACTTGCCCCCGGCGTGGAGTACCGTCATGATGACCTCCGCCGCCGAGCGGTTTTCCTCCTGATGGATGTCCACGGGGATGCCCCGGCCGTTATCGCTCACCGATACCGATCCATCGGTGTTAATCACGACCTCTATGCTCGTGCAAAATCCGGCCAGCGATTCGTCGATCGAATTGTCGACCACCTCGAAAACCATGTGATGTAGACCGGTGCCATCGTCGGTGTCGCCGATGTACATGCCAGGTCTTTTTCGTACCGCGTCAAGTCCCTTGAGAACGACAATTTTTGTTGAATCGTAATCGCCCGAATCGTGATCCGCCATTGTGCCACCCTATTCTAGCTGAATGGTTTGCCGTATCGGCCCTCTCGGGCCACGGCGTTTTTCTTGCGTGCCTATGATACTATCCTTTGTTCCCTCGTGACCGGTTTTCCGTGATGGATATCCCCTGGCTGCTCATTCCCCTGTTGTTGCTGATCTGGTTCTGGAAAGACGCGCTGGCTGCTCGTGAGCGTGCGCTCATGGTCAGCCAGCGGGCCTGCCGGGAGCAGGGGGTGCAGTTTCTCGACCAGACCGTATCGCTCCACGCAATTCGCTTGCGCTGGACTGGCCAGGGTCTTGCGCTATGGCGCTGCTTCACTTTCGAATATAGCCTCGAAAGCGTGGATCGCCAGACGGGCGATCTGGACATGCTGGGTTGGGAGGTCATCCGTATCAACCTGCATTTGCCGGTGCCCGTGGAAGACCCCGATCCCCCGGAAACACAGCAACCCCTCCCGCCTCGCATCGAAGGCTCGCCCAGCGGTCAGGTGGTGGATCTCGAGGCCTTTCGCCGCCAGCGACACCGGGGAAAAGACGGTGCGGCCTGAAGGTTTTTATGTGAGGAGGCGGCCTTGTTCACGAATTTCACCCTGATTTCATACCACACTAAACACTAAACGAGGTGATATTGATGGCACAGGTGCGCCAAACGTCCGGCCATGGCCCGTTTCAGGCCGATCAGTTACGCGATGGAGACCGTTACGAACTCAGTAACGGTCATCCCATTTACTGCGCTCCGGCGGGTGTTCGCCATGCCGGGGGCAATGCCACGGGCGTGGCGGTACTCGATACCGACCCTGATGTTGGCTGGAGCGGATCTGATGCCGGAGTCAGCGCCGTGCCGGGAATGCTGCGTGCGCCCGATGTCGTGGTGCGAGCCACGGCACCGGAGGGTGACGGCACCTGGCTGACGGAAGCCCCGCCGCTGGCCGTGGAATATGCCGCCCAAGGTCAGGACAAGGCTGATCTCAAGCGCAAGATTGCCGAGCTATTGCAGGCCGGGACACGCTGGGTGTGGGTGGTACGCCTAGAGGGATTGCCGCGGGTCGAAGTCCATGCGGCGGGAGCGAAGATGCGAACCTATACGGGGAACGAATTGCTGGAAGCACCCGGGGTATTGAGAAATCCGGTGCCGGCGCGGGCCTTGTTTGACCGTACGGCGGCCCACGAGGCGGTGCTGCGCAATCTCCTGCAAAGGCAGGGCTATGCCAGTTTGGAGGAAATCCGCGAGGAGGGCCTGGAGACAGGACTGAAAAAAGGACTGGAGAAAGGGTTGGAGAAAGGACTGGAGAAAGGACTGGAGAAAGGACTGGAGAAAGGCCGCCAGCAAGGCGAAACCCGGTTGCTGCTCCGGCAATTGCGACAGCGCTTTGGCGAACTCCCGCCCTGGGTGGCGGAGCGCCTGACCGCAGCGGCTCCAGATCAGTTGGAGCAATGGGGAGATCGTCTCCTGGAGGCTAAAACGCTGATGGATGTCTTGGGTGACGCACACCCCTAGATGAGCTACAAACGCCCCCGGCCATCGCGTCCGTCAAACCCGGCCAGGGGCTCTTCGAGCTGGCGCGAGAGTCCCAGCACCTGAAAACGCTCCCCCATCTCGCCCGGCAGCATGAGGCGTTTGATGCCGCCCGTCAGGGTCAGGTAGGTCTGAAGCGAAACACTGTTGGGGTCGGGCAGGAGGCGATCAATCCCCAACGACAGTAAAAAATGCGCCTGGGAAGTGAAGCCTGAGACCCGGAGTCCAGCCGTCACCGCAGCCTCGGCCAGATCGCTAAAATTCACATCGCTCGTGATATCCTGCAATCCCACCCAGCGATAGGGGTCGGCGTGAACCTGCTGGCGATAGTGGCAGCGCAAGGTGCCCTGGTGCCGTTCGGGGTGATAATACCCAACGCGGGGATAGCCATAATCAATCAGATACACCGCCCCTGCCTCAAACCCCTTGACTAGCGCGGTCAGCCAGGATCCAGCCTGGAGATTGACCTCGGACTGATAGCCATCATCGGTGGCCAGCCCTTGCCGGTGCAAGGCCTCGACCGCCTGGATCAGGCCAGGACTGGCGGGAGGATCAAAAAACTCCCGGAATCCCCCGTCCTGCCAGGTCACCCAGATTTCCTCGATGTGTTCCGCCCGGATGCGAAAACGCGCCACCGGCAGGGCGTCCACGACCTCATTGGCGAGGATCACGCCGCGCCAGGAGCCTGGCAACCGCTCCAGCCATTGCACCCGATCCACCAGCCCCTGGCGTTCGAGGGTTTGCTGTTGGCGCTCCCGCAAATCGGGGCTGATCTCCAGGATCTGATAGGTTTGCGGTGGGCAGCCGAGCGGGATCAGCGTCTCCAGGATTTGCACCGCCAGGGTGCCGCAACCGGCCCCGACCTCCAGGATGGATCCGCCGCCCAGGGTCTTCAGGACGGGGCTGATCGCTCGTGCCAGACACTGACCGAACAGGGGCGAAATCTCCGGGGCAGTGACGAAATCGCCCCCAGTGCCCAGCTTATGGGCCCCGGCCATGTAGTACCCTAGTCCCGGGGCGTAGAGCGCCAGCGCCATGAAATCGGCAAATGGGATCGCCCCGCCGCAGGCGGTTATCACGGCCCGGATGTGTTCGACCAGGCGCTGGCTGTGGGCCTGTGCGTCCGCCGAGGGTTCGTCAGTCATCCCGGCGGGCCTTTTCCTCCAGACCCGAAAGGCCAAAGCGCCGCGCCAATTCATCTAGCACCGCTTGGGGGCCGAGCCCCTGATGGGCTAGCAGTATCAAAGTGTGAAACCACAGATCCGCGACCTCGCGGATTATCTTCTCCGGCACACCATCCTTGGCGGCCATGACGGTTTCGGTAGCCTCCTCGCCGATCTTCTTGAGGATGGCGTCGAGGCCCTTGCGGTAGAGGCTGGCAACATAGGAAGTCTCGGCATCCGCAGACTTGCGGGATTCCAGGACGAGGGCTAGTTTATGGAGGATATCGGTCATGGTGCGGAGAGAATAGCCGACGGGGTTGGCGCGCACAATCCAGCAGCGGGTTTCCCTGAAAACGGGATTCGTCTTAACTGGCACACTCATTGCGAGGATTCCCGTCAAACCCTAGGAGCATGACATGAGCCTCTTTACCCAAGATTACGCATCGGCCGGATTTTTCGACGAGCTGATCACGCCGGATGGCCAGCCCCGCCCCGTCGCGCGGGTTCTGTTCGATCATCTCGAAGCCCTGGGTGCCGCTGGTCTCGATGAGCGCCGCCGGGCTGTGGACGCCGCCATCATGACCACCGGTGTGACCTTCACGGTCTACAGCGAGGCCGGCAACATCGACCGGGCATGGCCCTTTGACATCATTCCCCGGGTTATGTCGTGCCGCGAGTGGAGCCGCATCGAGGCGGGCCTGAAACAGCGTCTGACCGCCCTCAATCTTTTCATCAACGATCTCTACAACGAACAGCGGATCATCAAGGATGGGGTGTTTCCCCAGGAAGTGCTGGCAGGCTCGCGAAATTTTCGTGTGCAATGCCAAGGCATGACGCCCCGTTTTGGGGTCTGGGCGCATGTCTGCGGCACCGATCTGGTGCGTGACCAGGATGGAACCCTGTATGTTCTGGAAGACAATCTGCGCGTACCCTCGGGGGTTTCCTACATGCTGGAAAACCGGCAAATCATGAAGCGCCTCTTCCCCGAGTTTTTCCAGTCCTCGAGCATCCTGCCGGTGGACGACTACCCGGCCCGTCTGCACGACACCCTGGCCACCCTTTCGCCGCGTACCGGCTCGCGTCCGGTGGTCGTGCTGCTGACCCCCGGCATCTACAACTCCGCCTATTTTGAACATAGCTATCTGGCTCAGAAGATGGGTGCCTTCCTGGTCGAGGGCAGCGATCTGGTGGTGGAGGCCGACGATTGCGTCTATATGAAAACCATCTCTGGCCTGCGCCGGGTGGATGTGATTTATCGCCGTATCGACGACGATTTTTTGGATCCAGAGGTGTTTAGGCCTGATTCGGCCCTGGGCGTGAAGGGTCTCATGCGATCCTGGCGGGCCGGCAAGGTGGGGATTGCCAACGCCCCCGGTGCCGGAGTCGCCGACGACAAGGTTGTCTACGCCTTCGTGCCCCAGGTGATCCGGTATTATCTGGACGAGGATCCGATCATTCCCAACGTGCCGAGCTATCTGTGCATGCGGGACGACGAACGGGCCTACGTCCTGGCCAATCTCGACAAACTGGTCGTCAAACCCGCCAACGAATCTGGCGGTTACGGCATGTTGATCGGCCCCCGCTCAACCCCTGAGGAACGCACCCAGTTCGCCGGATTGATCCAGGCCAATCCACGCAACTATATGGCCCAGCCGACCCTGGCCCTGTCCACCGCGCCGGCCTGGGTCGATGGGCACCTGGCACCGCGTCACCTGGATCTGCGGCCCTTCGTCCTCCAGTCCGACCGGCTTTACTGCACCACGGGGGGTCTGACCCGGGTCGCCATGAAGGCCGGCTCCCTGGTAGTAAACTCCTCCCAGGGCGGGGGTGCCAAGGATACCTGGATCGTCGACCTGGGCCACGAGGAGGAATAATCATGCTGTCCCGAGTCGCTGAAAGCCTGTACTGGATGGCCCGCTATCTGGAACGTGCGGAAAACACCGCCCGTTTCATCAACAGCACGACCCAGGTGTTGCTGGATCTGCCTCGGGGTGCCTCCTTTGGCTGGGATGTGCTGCTCAAGACCGCCGGTCTCGACAGCCGTTACAGCCAGCACCACCATGGCCCGCCCGACGAGGCGGAGATCATGCGTTTTCTGATCCTCGACGAGCGCAATCCTAGCTCCATCGTCGCCAGCATCCATAACGCCCGCGAAAACACCCGCACCTTCCGCGAGGTGTTGCCCATGGAGATCTGGGAACGCATCAACAGCCTCTACCTCTATACCCGGGATAATGCCAGCCGCGCGACCCAGGGCCGCAGCCAGCGTTACGAGGTGCTGAAGGGCGTGATCGAACGGCGTCAGTCGGTCATCGGGCTACTCATGGGCTCCATGAGCAAGGATCTGGCCTACCAGTTCATCCGGTTGGGACACAACCTCGAACGGGCCGACATGACGACCCGTATCCTCGATGTAAATTCGGCGGTGCGCCTACCCGAGAGCGCCGCTGCCGCCGAACTCGCCCGGGAACGGCTCTGGATTGGCACCCTCAACGCCCTGTCGGCCTACCAGATGTACCGCCAGCATGTGGGTGTGCGCGTCGTGGGCTCCGAGGTGGTGCGCTTTCTGCTGACGGATCCGCACTTCCCACGCACCGTCCGCCACTGCCTGGGCGAGATCGAAAACTGTCTGTGCGATCTGATCCATTATGATCGGCCCCTGAATGTTGCACGGCACGCCTGGAAACGACTGGGATCCATAGATCATCTCGTGATGGACGGGTTGCATGAAAACCTGGATCAGCTACAAGCCGATCTCGCGGCGCTTCATGATGCGATCTCCCGGCAGTATTTTTCTCTCTACCATTTGTCCGGCATTCAGGAACAATCCCATCCCTCGTAACACCAATGGGCCTGGCGAACGGCTATACTGCCGGCGCTGGCTGGGGAGGAGACGTCACCCTGTCTTGAGTCCTCAGGCTGAACTTCATCCCCTCTTATTTTATGAAGGAAAATCCCCTCATGACTTATTGTCTTGCCATTCATGTCAACGATGGCCTGGTCTTCTGTTCGGACTCACTGACCAATGCCGGTACAGATAATGTCGGCCGTTACTCCAAGATGCACAGCTTTGTCTGGGAGGGTAAACGCGCCTTCACCCTGCTATCTGCGGGCAATCTGGCGACGACTCAGGCCGTGATAAAAAAAATGGGCAACGATGTGCAACAGGCCTTGACGCCCAATCTGCTGACCGTCGCCAACATGACCGAGGTCATCGACTACGTCGGCATGGTCAGCACCCAGGTACAGCGTAATCAGGCCAAACGCGATACCGCCAATACCAATTTTGATGCCTCTTTTCTGTTGGGTGGACAAATCGACGAGACACCGCCCGAGATCAGCCTGATCTATCCGCAAGGCAATTGCATCTATGAGTCCGACAACCATCCCTTTCTCCAGATTGGCGAGATCAAGTACGGCAAACCGATCCTGGATCGGGTGATCAGCCGCCATACCAGCCTGGAACGCGCCGCCCGTGTCGCGCTGGTGTCCATGAATTCGACCATGCGTAGCAACGTCACGGTCGGGTCACCGGTCGAGCTGATGCTCTATCGGCGCGATAGCCTGATCCAGGGCCGCAAAATAGTTCTGAACGACGACGATCCTTTCTCCCGCGAGGTTTCCGACAAATGGAACAAGGGGCTGTTGTCCATCCTCGAAACACTGCCCAATTTTGACTGGGAAGATTCCCCTCAACCCTAGCCATAACACCACCCACAAGGCCCGCCATGTCCATCCAGGTTGCTTTACGTCACATCACCCAGTACCGCTTTGATCGTCTGATCGCCCTCGGCCCCCATGTCATTCGCCTGCGTCCCGCAGTTCACAGCCGCAGTCCGATTCTGGCCTATACGCTGAGGGTCTGGCCGGAACAACACTTCATCAACTGGCAACAGGATCCGTTCGGCAACTGGCTGGCACGGCTGGTCTTCCTGGAAAAAACCCGGGAACTGCGAATCGATGTCGAGGTGATCTCCGACCTGACGGTGATCAATCCCTTCGACTTCTTCGTCGAGGAAGCCGCCGGACACTGGCCCTTTGAGTATCCCGAGGCACTCAAAAAAGAACTCGCCCCCTATCTGGAGATCGAACCGGCTGGGCCGCTGCTGCTGGCGTTGCTGGCGGGCATCCCGCGTGATGGCAAAAAAAACACCGTGGATTTTTTGGTGGATCTGAACCAGCAAGTACAGCAACGGGTGGGCTATACCATCCGGCTGGAACCCGGCGTCCAGACTTGTGAGGAAACCCTGGACAGGGCGCTGGGCTCTTGCCGCGACACCGGTTGGCTGCTGGTTCAGGTGCTGCGGCATCTCGGCCTGGCCGCACGCTTTGTGTCCGGCTATCTGATCCAGCTAACGCCCGACGAGAAGGCTCTGGAGGGCCCGGCCGGGCCGGATCGGGATTTTACCGATCTCCACGCCTGGGCCGAGGTTTATCTGCCGGGGGCTGGCTGGGTGGGGCTGGATCCGACCTCGGGACTCTTCGCCGGCGAGGGCCACATTCCACTGGCCTGCACGCCCAACCCCTCCAGCGCCGCGCCCATTGAGGGCACCACCGACCCCTGTGAGGTTGATTTTAGTTTTAGCAATACGGTGACCCGTTTCAAGGAAGATCCGCGCGTTACCAAACCCTATGACGAGACTCAGTGGCTCCACATCCAGGCCCTGGGTCGGCTGGTCGACGAACGGCTGGAGCAGCAGGATGTCCGTCTGACCCAGGGCGGCGAGCCGACCTTTGTCTCGATCGACGACATGGAAACTCCGGAATGGACGACCGCCGCGCTCGGCAAACACAAGCGCGAACGGGCCGAGGTGCTGGTTCGGCGGCTCCGGCAACACTTTGCCCCGCAAGGCTTGCTGCATACCGCGCAAGGCAAGTGGTATCCGGGCGAACCCCTGCCGCGCTGGGCGCTGGGGCTCTATTGGCGCAAGGATGGCGTGCCGGTGTGGCGCGATGGCCAGTGGCTGGCCGAGGCCCAGCGCGACTACGGCCACCGGGGTGATGACGCCCGGCGGTTTGGCGAACACCTGGCCCGTCACTTGGGCCTGGCCAGGGACACCCTCATGCCCGCCTACGAAGACGCCCTGCACACGCTGCTCCAAGAAGCCGAAACGCCCCTCAACATCGACCTGGCGGGCACCGACCTGGGGGACGACCTGACACGCCGCGCACTGGCCGAAACCCTCTCGCGAGGCCTGAACAACCCCGTAGGCTATTGCCTGCCACTGGCCTGGGAAGATCTTTCCAAACAATGGAAATCCGCGCCCTGGACGTTTCGCCGTGATCGCCTTTATCTGGTACCCGGCGATTCCCCGATGGGGCTCAGGCTGCCGATTGCCTCGCTGCCCTGGGTGGCCGAAGAAGACCGCGACCCGGAGACTGAGGTCGACCCCTTTGCCCCCCACACCCCGCTGGCCGATTTTCATGGCGAGGTCGCCGCCCGTTACAGCGGTTTTGAACCCGCGATCAACCTGCACCCCGAAATTCATCCCCAGGCCGTGGCGAATTCTCCGAAAACACCGGTCGCGGTGCCGCATACGGCGGTCTGCGTCGAGGTTCGTGGCGGGTGTCTGCATGTCTTTCTGCCACCCCTGTCGCGCCTTGAACCGGCCCTGGAGCTGATCGCCGCCGTCGAGCAGACCGCCAGCGCCTTGTCTCTGCCGCTGGTGGTGGAGGGCTATGGCCCGCCGAGCGACGGGCGACTGGAAAAGCTCCTGGTCACCCCCGACCCCGGCGTGATCGAGGTCAACATCCACCCCGCCAAAACCTGGGACGAGCTGGTGGACAACACGGTCACACTCTACGAGGAGGCACGGCAATCGCGGCTTGCCACCGAGAAATTCATGCTCGACGGCCGCCACACGGGCACCGGCGGCGGCAATCACGTCACCCTGGGCGGATCCATCCCGGCGGACAGCCCCTTCCTGCGCCGGCCGGATCTGTTGCAAAGCCTGATTACCTACTGGCAGCACCACCCCAGTCTGTCCTATGGCTTTTCCGGGCTGTTCATTGGCCCCACCAGCCAGGCGCCGCGCGCCGACGAAGGACGGCCCGATGTACTCTACGAGCTGGAGATTGCCTTCAGTCAGGTGCCGCCGCCCGATTTTAACCAGCCCTGGATCGTCGACCGGTTGTTCCGTCACCTGCTGACCGACCTGACCGGCAATACCCACCGCGCCGAGTTCTGCATCGACAAGCTCTATTCCCCGGACAGCGCCTCGGGCCGGCAGGGACTGTTGGAATTTCGCGCTTTCGAAATGCCGCCCCATGCCCGCATGTCCCTGGTTCAGATGTTGCTGTTGCGGGCCCTGGTGGCACGCTGCTGGGCACAGCCCTACCGGCATCCGCTGGCGCGCTGGGGAACGATGCTGCATGACCGCTGGATGTTGCCGCATTATCTCTGGGGCGACCTGAAAGCCGTCGTGGAGGATTTAAAATCCGCCGGCTACCCCTTTCAGTTCGAGTGGTTCGCGCCTTTCCTGGAGTTTCGTTTTCCGCGCCTCGGGAGCCTGGCGCTCCAAGACATCGAACTGGAATTGCGGGCCGCCATCGAACCCTGGCTGGTGCTGGGCGAAGAGACGACGCGGGTGGGCACCGCCCGGTTTGTCGATTCCTCGGTGGAGCGTTTGCAAGTCAAGCTCACCGGCCTCACCCATCACCGCCATGCCTTGACCTGCAATGGCCGTCGCGTGCCTTTGCACAGTACTGGCGTGCAGGGCGAATACGTCGCCGGGATCCGCTACCGGGCTTGGCAACCGCCCTCGGCCCTGCATCCCACCATCGGTGTTCATGCGCCCCTGACCTTCGATCTGATTGATCTCTGGAACGGACGCGCCGTGGCCGGCTGTATCTACCAGGTCATGCACCCGGGCGGGCGTCACTACGAATACTTTCCGG
>JBAXSA010000064.1:0-11325 GCA_037130945.1 Pseudomonadota bacterium
TATCATTCTGTCAAGAGTCATTTTCCACATCCAGCATTACCTGTAGCGCACTATCTCGGTCTATGATCCATGGGCAGGATGGGGTGCATCAAAAACTGGTGTTCCCTGGAACCGAGGGGCAGATGTACCGAATAAATAACCATGGCTGGCGCTCCGCATGGCGGGAAGCGGGTCTGCCGACAGAGGGGCATCGATGTGGAGTCCACAATCTGCGCCACACGTTTGCCGAGCGATTGGCCGAAACCGGCGCAACTATGGATATAGTCAAGCGGATATTGGGCCATGATGGTGGCGGGGTGACGAGCCGGTACACGGGGCCGATGCTTCGCCAGATGCTAGATACGGTAGAAATAATAACCCGCGAGACCGTGAGTGTTCCATGGCCTGTTACACAAATCGTTACACATAAAAAAATTAGCGCTGCATGATTTTTGTGTAACCCATTGTTTTAATTGGTCGGGGTGAGAGGATTCGAACCTCCGACTCCCGCCTCCCGAAGGCGGTGCTCTACCAGGCTGAGCTACACCCCGTTGGTTGTGTGATACCACACAAGACAGTCCTCAAGAAGATTGCAAGAGGACTCACTGAACACGGGACGGCCAGAGGAAAAAGACTCTCGTATCAACCAACCCGATCCGGCATTATAGCCAGTTACAGGAACGGATTCAACGACGATGAATTTCGTTGGTAGTCCAGAATTTGGCATAGGTTCCGTTGTATTAAATAGAATAATTGCTTAAGTTCAATTAGTTGCGATCATAAAGATATCAACAAGAAGGCCATTATATAGCCAGTAATCCTGTCTCGTCTGGGGTGCCCGGATCGATTCGCGACCCTTGATTCGAGGGCACCAATACCCCATTTGGAGGGATACCACGCATTTGGAGAGCCTAACCCTTGGATAGCAGCAGCATTGAACTTCCCGGTTCTGAAATCGAATCCGTCACCTTGGAAAATGGCATCCTGACGGTGCGATTCTCCAGGGCTTACCTCATCAAAACCATGACCGGGTCAGCGGAACGCACCCGCTGGTGGCAGGTCGGCACCCTGGTGTTTAGCGATGCCGAAGTGGACGGCACCCTGCCTTCGGGGCCGGTGATTTGTGCGGGTGGAGACGTGGGTGAGAATATCTACACCTACCGGGACATGATTCCGATTCCCCTGGAAAGCCGCGGACGCGCCTGGTGCAAATTGCGCTGGGTTGGTACTCCGGATCTTAGGGCGACCGCCAGTGGGGTGCGTTTGGTACTCGAAGCCATGCCCCGTTACATTGAACACCTCCGCCCTGGGGTTACGGCAACCCGAGACCAGGCATCCTCTGTTTGACCGCCACCCAACCGACCGCACCGGCTATGACGCCCGCGAGGGTATCGAGCAGGGTGGGGGCCACTATGTACCAGAAGCCCTGTGACTCCAATGAGGTGCCGGATACCCAATGGTAAAGTTCATGCGTACCTGGCAGGCCATGCATGAATATACTTCCACCCACTATAAACATGGCCACCGTCCCCGCCACTGACAGGCCTTTCATGAGATAGGGTGCCGCCCTCAACAGACCCCTGCCAACCTCCCTCTGAATCTTGCCTGCTAAACTGCCGCCAGATCTTTGGCTCAAATAAAGCCCGGCATCGTCCAGTTTAACGATACCGGCTACCAAACCATAAACACCCAGGGTCATGAGCATTGCGACCAGCATCAGTACGGCCAGTTGCTGTTCCAGTGGTGCCTGGGCCACCGTGCCGAGGGTAATGGTGATGATTTCGGCGGAGAGGATAAAATCGGTACGAATCGCGCCCTGGATCTTGGCTTTCTCAAAGGCCACCGGATCAATGGTGGAAGGAGCATCTAGGTTCTGGTGGGGATCTTTTCCCGGTGGAGGATTCATGGCGTGCAGGATCTTTTCGAATCCCTCGTAGCATAGGAATAGGCCACCCACCATCAGCAACGGCACAACCGCCCACGGCATGAAGGCGCTGATGGCCATTGCCGTAGGTACCAGAATGAGCTTGTTTTTGATCGACCCAACCGCGACCGCCCATACCACGGGCAACTCCCGGTCGGCGCGGACCCCTGCCACCTGTTGTGCATTGAGGGCCAGATCATCCCCTAACACACCCATGGTTTTTTGAGCCGCCACCTTGCTCATGAGGGCAATGTCGTCGAGCAAGGCGGCGATGTCGTCGATCAGGGCTAAAAGACTGGTTCCGGCCATTCGGCAACTCCTGAAATTTGGATCCCACCTGCGGGTTAGCTAGTGAACTGGTGATCGAGCAGGTGGCAAAGACAATGGATGATGAGCAAATGCACCTCTTGGATGCGCGCCGTGGCCTGCCCCGGCACGCGAATCTCGATGTCCTTTTCCGTCAGCTCACCCACAAGCGAACCCCCGTCCCGGCCGCTCAGAGCAATAACGCCCATCCGCCGGGAATGAGCGGCACGCACTGCCGTGACGAGATTGGGGGAATGGCCGCTGGTGGTAATCGCCAGCAGCAGATCACCCGGTTGGCCGAGGGCCTCGATTTGTCGGGCAAAGACCTGGACATAGCCCATGTCGTTGGCCAGCGAGGTCATGACCGAGGGATCGGTGGTCAGAGCGATCGCGCCCAGTGCCCGGCGCGGGGTTTCAAAGCGGTTGATCAGCTCCGAGGCAAAATGCTGGGCATCGGCTGCGGAACCGCCATTACCACAGACTAGAATCTTGCCATCGGCGGCAAGGCACTCGCCGATCCAAGTGGCTGCGGAAATCACCGCCTCCCGTACCTGAGGTAGTGCTTCTTGCTGGGTTCGCCGGTTTTCAGCGAAGAGGTTGTCGAGGGTCAGATGAGGGTCTTCAGTCATTAGGCGGTAAAGGCGTTGCGAATCCAATCCATACGGGCCTCCGGGCCCGCGATAGCCACCACGTCAAAACGAACCGGGACATCACTCGCATGGTATAGCAGATAATGCCTAGCCGCCCGCAACAAACGGGCGCGCTTGGTGGCTGTAACGGTTTCAGCGGGTGTGCCGAATCTATCCGAGCGGCGATAGCGAACCTCCACGCAGACCAGATCCTCGCCATCCTGCATCACCAGGTCAATCTCGCCACCCCGGCAGCGATAGTTGCGGGTGATCAGCCGCAAACCGGCGCGACAGAGTTCGCGGCATGCCAAATCCTCCATCATCTGGCCCGTGGTGGCTTTTGATCGATTCCCCAAGGCTTCGATAGCTTTAGCCGCGTGCGGCGGAACTGGTTTCATATCGACAGATCCTCCCAGTCATCACCGAAAATCACAAACCCATCGCCATCGCCATTGCCAGCAAACGCTGGAACCGCTGGGTCAACCCTGGTAAGGCATAGTATTGCATCACACGGATCCGGCCTGCCTGACCCAATTGAGCGGCCAGTGCCGAATCCATTTGAAGCACGGTCAAGGCCTGTTCCCAATCCGCCTCGGTGGCCGCCAAAAATCCCACCTCGGGGGTCACCAGTGTGGCGTTGACACCCACCGGCGAGGCCACCACCGGCTTGCCGGAGGCCATATATTGTAACAATTTATAGCCACATTTGCCGGATTCCCAGGAGCCCTCGGGGAGCGGCATGATACCGGCATCGAAACTCGCCACTGCGGCCGCTTCGGATTCCTCCGACCAGGGCAGGGATTCGACGGCAACACCGGGCAGATCCAGAGAACCTGCGCCAACGGTTCGCAGGATCAAGGGAAAACGCTGCGACAGCCGTTTGAGGGCCGGGGCCAACCCGAGCAGATAAGGGGTCGTGCTGGGGCTCCCAATCCAGCCGATCACAAAGGGGCGGCTGGGGGGATGCCAGGTCGAGGCATAGCGGGTCGGATCAAGTACGGTAGGAAGCACTGCGGTGGTACGTGCGCCGCGTGCCCGCACCTGGCTTTCCAGGTAAGTATTGCAGACGGTCACCAGGGCCGCGCCACCCAGAATGCCATTGAGACGCTGGCCAAACAAGGCCCGTACCCAGTAGCTGGGGTGATGGTCGTAACGATGAAAAATCGCGTCGTCGAAATCCAGGACATAGGGCCGTCGCCTGAGTGGCCAGCGCTCCAGCCAGGCGGGGCACCAGGGCAGTGCTTCTTTTTCCAGCCACACCAGATCCCAATCGGGACGGCGAAGCAGCATCCAGAGCCGTTTGAGATAACCCCGCAGGGCGGGTGCGACGCGATAAATGGCCGGTTGTCCCAAGGCCGCAACATAATCGTCCTCGAACAGGGGCGAGACCTTGACCGACCAACCCTGGGCCTCCAGTGATGGAATAAACTGCATAAAACGCAACCGGCTGCTGGCACCACACCGGCCATATCGGGTCAGGGCGAGGATTTTCATGACGCCCGTGCCCAGACGGTGATTCGGCCAGTCTGACCCCAGGCGGCCAGCAGAACGGCCAAGGGATAGAGAACCACCTTGGCAAGCCCCCCTTGCTCGGGATAGTTGATCAGCCAGCGGGTCAGCCAGGCGTCGGGATAACGGGCCTGCCGCCGGTAACCCAGGCTGGGTAGGAGGTTCAGCAGGTTGCGGTGGTAATGGAGTCGCTCGACCCGCCAACCCGCATGGGCCAAAAGACGAGTGAGAGTGGCTGGCGTAAAATGGGTGAGATGGTTGGGCAGATGTAAGCCATACCAGTCCGCGCCAAAGATCCGAAATTCCCAGCCACCGGCATCCGGCACCGAAATGGCCAGCCAGCCGCCCGGCGCGACCCAACCCCTGAGTCGCTGCAATGCCACCAGAGGTTCGTGGAGATGTTCAAGCACCATCCAGCCGATGATCAGGTCAAATTGGCCCTCGGGATCGGCGGCTTGTTCCAGGGGGCCCACTTGAACCTTGAGTCCCGAGGCCTGGGCATGGGCTGCCGCAGTCGGTGAAAACTCCAAACCTTCGACTTGCCAGCCATGTGCCAGCATCCGTCGCAAAAAGCCGCCTGCGGCACAGCCGATCTCAAACAGCCGTCCAGGCGGCAACGGTGGGATGATTTCGGCGCGAGTACTGATAAACCGCCGGGCCAGGCGCTGCCAAGCGGGCCCGGTGATGCCCATTTGACTGGTGACGTAAGGGCCGTAATCCGCCGGATAATAAAAGCCCATACCCGCCGGGGCCGGCCGGGGGTTAGTACGCATCAGGCCGCAGTGACGGCAGCGCACGATGGCATAATCGCCCGGCAGAGCCCGCAATCGATCCCGGCCCACCAAGATCCGATCATCGCCCGGTGGACAACCCAACGGGCAGGGCCGGGATTCCAGGGGAACCCCCTCAATCGTCTCAATCGTCTCAATCGTCTCAATCGTCTCGAGCAACACGAAAACCCAAATAATTGACTCGAAGAGTCTCGAGAAAACGGGTTCTGGCGGTGACGCGAGCAGACTCGGAAGGCTTCGAGAAACCGCCTCCACGGGCCACGCGGTGGCTGCAATCCGAGGTGATCCAGGCCCGGCTGGTTTCGGGGGCACCCTGATAACTGGGATGGTAACAATCCTCCACCCACTCCACGACATTGCCCACGGTGTCGTGAAGACCCAGCGGATTGGCCGGGAAACTGCCCACCGGGGCCGTCTTTAGGCCATCCCAAGGCGTTCCACAGTCCATACAGGTGGCACGGCCTGGCTGAATTTCCTGGCCCCACCAAAAGGTCTTGTCGAGTCCGCCGGAAGCGGCGTATTCCCATTCCGCCTCGCTGGGTAGCCGATAGGGCTTGCCGGTTTCAGAGGCCAGCCAGCGCACATAGCCCTGGGCGTCCTCCCAGCTCACAAAAATCACCGGGCGATTGCCGCGTCCCCAACCCGCGTCCTGGGGGAGTGATCGACCCTGGGCACTGGCATAACGGTCGTAGTCGTCGAAGGTCACCTCGAATTGACCAATCGCGAAGGCCGATAGTTTGACCTCGTGGCGCGGACGTTCATCCCCTCCGCCGATGGGACGGGCATTGCCCATGGCGTAGGGGGTGGCGGCGAAGAGTACCAGAGGCGGACCTTCGCCGTTATGGTTAAGCCGATCCCGGACGATACGAGGTGGCTGAGGGGGGCCCGTTTTGATAGGGGGCGGCGGAGAGGAAGAGACAGTGGGGGCCAACCCCTGGGCTGGCGTGGCCACCGGGGGTGCTGTGACCACCTCCGGGGCCGGGGGAGTAGGCGGATGTGCCAGGACAGCAGGCGTGTGGCGAGTAGAGACAGGCTCGGAGGCGCGTGGCGGAACGGGGTGGGGGGCGGTGTCATGAGACATCAAGCCGAAGAATTCACCGGGCGCACGGGCCCATAGCGCCAATTCCAGCACCAGAAAGCTCGCCAGGGCACCCGCCAGGGCGGGTTTCCAGGGGTGTGGAGAGACCGTGGCTGGCACCGTGGTGACGGTCTGTTCCTGGGTTTCCTGGATGGCCTTTTCATGGCCGGCCCGCAGCTGTTTGAACTCATCCTCGTAATGGTGCTGAAGATCGGCCAGCTGATTCTCCATTTGGTGTTGAAGCTGCCTCAAGCGATCCCGATCCTGGTCACTATCCTTGATGCGGCCGGTCAGTTCCTCGATTTCATGGCGCAAACTATCGAGTTCGGCATCCCGATCCTCAATCGAGTCCTCCAGTGCCCGACATTGGCGTGAGAGGCTATCCAGTTTATCGAGTTTTTCCCGGGCGGCGTTGCGTAACGCCACAGCCTCTTGGCGTAGGGTCAGCAGTTCGGTGGCATCCTGAGTCGCCCGAGACGTCAGATTAACCTCACTCCGAGCTTTTTCGAGGGCCTTTTGCAACGCTTGGGTATCCTGTTCCGCACGCGCCCTGACCATCTCCAGTTGCTTGCGCAGGCTTTCCATCTCCAGATTGGAAACCTTGGTTTGATCCGCCTCCTGAAGCTCTCGGGCATAGCCTTCCAGCATTTTTTGAGAGGCGTGGGTCTCCCGCTCAAAATACTGAGCCTGGGCCTCGGCCCCCTGGCGGGCCTGAATTTCCTGGTTAAGCTGGGCCTGCAGGGCATCGATGCGCTTCATCCAGACCTCGGGTGAAATGCTGTCGGGGCTGGTCGGGCCCTGAGCCATGTCCTCCTGAAGTCCCCTATAATCCGTGCGTAATCGATCCAGGGCGGCCTTGGCTTGCTGCAAGCGCCCATCAATTTCGCTGGAGGCACCGTCCGGGGAGTGGGGTGAGTCTGCCATAATCAATCTCGGTTAGTGGTGCCGCTGGTGAAGTTCGCGATCCAGGTCTTCGAGGATGGTCGTCAGCAAGGCGTTTTCATCGATCTTGGTGGCGACCTCCCGCTCCAGATCGGCGACGCGCCGACGCAAGGTCACCAGGTCGGAGGAGGCTTCGGGTACCGGCTCGGGAGCCTTGACCCTGACCGCCGCTTCCTCTTGCGCCTGGAGCCACTGACGGCGTAGCGTGTTGATTTCTCGCTGGGCCGTGGCGAGCTTGACATCATATTCGCCTCGCATCACCGCGAAATGCTTTGCGGCCTTCTCAAATTCCAGCCGAAAGATATCCAGGGCTTGTTCCAATTCGCCAATCCGCCCTGCCCGCTGGGTGGCGGCCTCGGCCTTGGCCGCCCATTCCTGCCTGGAGCCTGCCAGTGTGGCCAGTTCTCGCGCCAAGCTGCGGATCTGTCCGTCGAGATCGGCGCGGGTCAGTTTGGCCTGTTCCTGGGCCGATTCCAGGGAAGCGACCCGGGCCTGTAATTGGTCGCGTTCGGTCATGCTCCGAGTCAGGGCATTCTCGGTTTTGGCCAGCGTGCCTTCCGTATCGTTCAGACGGTTTTGCAGCATGACCCGCGTGAGTCTGACCTTTTCGGTCTCTTGCTGGGAGGCCTGCAAAGCCGTTTGCAAGGCGGTGAGCCGGGCGTCGGAGGCCAGTGCCGCTGGTGCTTCGCCCGCCAGTGCCTGGCGCAGGGATTCGGTCTGATCGCGTGCGGCATCCCGTTCCCGGGTCAGATGGGCAAGCTGAAGCCGGGCCGTTTCGAGCTGACGGGTGAGACCTTGAATTTTTTGGGTGGTCTGCTGGGTGAGTTCAGCTTCAACCCGAGTGCGCTCCCGCTGGGCCTGGGCCAAGGCGGTGACGAGCTGATTGCAACGCTGCTCCCAAGGGGTCAGTTGGGCGATGGCCTCGTCTCTTTCCCGCCGGTTTTGTTCCAGCTCCAAACCACGGGTTGCCAAAGCCGATTCCAGTGCATTTTGGGTCTTGCGTGCCGCCTGAATCTCGCGCCGCAGTTGTACTACTTCGCGGTTCTGGGTTTCCGTGGCAGGTTCCTGAGCCAGTGATCGAGACGAGGCATCCTCCCGAGAGGAACCTTGCGTATTTTTCCGGACAGTGGTTTCCAGGATGTCGAGCTTTTTGATCAAATCGCGTTTTTCCCGCTCCAGGGCCACCCGGGCGGTTTCCGTGGCAACCAGGGCCTTTTCCAGCTCCTGAACCTTGGCGCGGCTTTTTTCAAAGGCCTGCATGAAACGGCGAATCTCTGCGGAACGTTCGCCTTGCAGGGTTTGCAGTTGCTGTTGAGGGTCGACAGCTGGCTGTCGTCACCCGTCTGGCTCTCTGCGGAGATCTCGTCCGGCTGGGAAAGCCGCCAGGCGTTTTCCGGTATACCTTCAAGCCCGTTATCCAGAATCATGGCACTAAATCCGTATTCCTTGAGGACAAAAGCCGCTGTGACAATGCAATGAGGCTGATCGCCATAGACCACATAAGTTTTATGTCTGGACAAAGAAGGGATGATGAAACGCAAGGCCTCGAAGGGCACACTCACGGCTCCGGCCAGATGCCTGCGTTCAAACGCCTGGGGGGGCCGGACATCCATCCAGACGGCACCCTCCGTCACCTGCCGCCCGGCTTCGAGGTAAGACAGGGCCGACGACAAGGGTTTTTGAATGAGGGCGACAAAATCTTCCTTTCTGAGCCGTACCAGGGATCCATCAGATAGGGCGGTGACGGTACTGTTGCGGGGATAGCCCGAGATCAGTGCGTCTTCACCAAAACTCGCCCCCGGACCCAACTGGGCAATCTCGATGTCGCGCGTGCCCTGGCGCTGGAAAACATTGATTTGGCCCTGTATCACGACGAAATAATAATCCCCGGCCTCCCCCTGGCGGATAATAATTTCTCCACGTCTGACCGAGATTTCCTCCATTCGCTGGAGAATCATTTCGACATTGGCGGAGGGCAATTGCTGAAACAGGCTGGATTGCAGGACATAAGCCACCCAGTCACCAGGATCGGCGGGAGGGTGCCTGTCCCGGCCAACCGCCAGGGATTGGGCCACCATGTTGTTGAGGCGCGTGCTGTCAATACGGAGATAGCTGACGAGCCCCTGGGCCTGACAGGTATGCTGACGGGGTTTTTCGTGACTCAGCGGAAACCGGGCGGTATTGGAGCGACCAGAAATGGTTTCGATCTCGCGCCCCCCCGCAAGCAACACCACCGTACCACCCAACAGGTAGATGTGCAGGTTGTCCTGGTCGCCTTGACGGAATAAAAACTCCCCACGGCGAGCTTTGTCCACTTGGATCCCCGTGGCTAGTTCGGCCAAAAGGTTCTCCGGGAGGGAAGTGAGGGGAACCAGGCGATGAAGTTGTTGGTAAAAGGCTTGAGAATTCATCTCGGCCATGCCGAACCTCGGGTTGAAAGGCCTCACCATTCTTTAGGGCAGGGGCAGAAGCCTCTGTACATACGGGCGATTGGCGCTGCCTAGGGCGTTCCGCCGTGAGTCACTTTGGAATCACACGAAACAGCAGATGCGATTATCCTTGCTTTAATGTCTTGCTTCAACAAGGGTTTACAGGGATGAAACCGTCAGCACCCTGGCTTGGTGAAAGAATCCAGGGTGAAAATTGTTTGACATTCATTGAACAAGTCAAGAGAATCCCCGGCTTTACTGAGGAGGGGTTCCCGAGTGGCCAAAGGGATCAGACTGTAAATCTGCCGGCTTAGCCTTCGGAGGTTCGAATCCTCCCCCCTCCACCAATCCTGTCTTGAGGCAGATAGACCTTGCGGGTGTAGTTCAAAGGTAGAACCTCAGCCTTCCAAGCTGATGGCGTGGGTTCGATTCCCATCACCCGCTCCATCTGCCAATAATAAAGTCGGGCCGGGGCTTCCCGTGTGAGGTGTTTCAGGGAATAATGGATATCCGCCCATGTAGCTCAGTTGGTAGAGCACACCCTTGGTAAGGGTGAGGTCACCGGTTCGACTCCGGTCATGGGCTCCAGGAATTTTGGGCGTAGGGACGCGAATCGTTTTTTTTGGCGTTTTGTCTGGCTTTTTCTCAGAAGGTTTTTTATGTCCAAGGGAAAATTTGAGCGCAAGAAACCGCATGTCAATGTGGGCACGATTGGTCATGTCGATCATGGCAAGACGACGTTAACAGCGGCGATTACAACAGCACAATCGAAGAAATATGGTGGCGAGGCGAAGGCCTATGACCAGATCGACAATGCCCCGGAAGAGAAGGCGCGGGGCATCACCATCAACACGGCGCATGTTGAATACGAATCGCCCAAACGCCACTATGCCCATGTGGACTGCCCGGGACATGCGGACTACATCAAGAATATGATCACAGGGGCCGCCCAGATGGATGGGGCGATTCTAGTGGTGTCGGCTGCGGATGGCCCAATGCCGCAGACACGTGAGCATATCTTGCTGGCCCGTCAGGTGGGTGTACCCTACATTGTGGTGTATCTGAACAAGGCCGACATGGTGGATGATGCTGAGTTGCTGGAGCTCGTCGAATTGGAGGTTCGTGAGCTCCTGTCGAAATACGATTTCCCGGGCGACGATACGCCGATCATAGTGGGATCCGCCTTGAAGGCGCTAGAGGGTGATCTCTCGGAGATGGGGTTGGGTTCGATCGAGAAATTGATGAATGCCCTGGACAGTTACATTCCCCAGCCGCAGCGTGCGATTGACAAGCCATTTTTGATGCCGATCGAGGATGTTTTTTCGATTTCAGGGCGGGGCACAGTGGTGACGGGTCGTATTGATCGCGGCAAGGTCAAGGTCGGCGAGGAGGTTGAAATTGTGGGCGTGCGCGCCACGATCAAGACCATTTGCACGGGCGTCGAGATGTTTCGCAAGCTGTTGGACGAAGGCGTAGCGGGTGACAACATTGGGGCCTTATTGCGTGGCACCAAACGGGACGATGTGGAGCGTGGTCAGGTGTTGGCCAAGCCTGGCAGCATCACCCCCCATACGCATTTTGAGGGTGAGGTGTATGTCTTGAGTAAGGAAGAGGGGGGGCGGCACACGCCGTTTTTCCAGGGGTATCGTCCGCAGTTTTATTTCCGAACCACGGACGTGACGGGTTCCGTGGAATTGCCGGAAGGGGTTGAGATGGTGATGCCGGGCGATAACATCAA
>JBAXSA010000065.1:0-11197 GCA_037130945.1 Pseudomonadota bacterium
TGGAAGAAGGTTTCGGATAATGTCTAATAGACTAAGGTGATCAGATCGTCATGGCTAAGGCGCAGGATCTCGTGAACCAGCTTGATGATCTGATTGCGGGTTGTCCAGCCAGCGGTGCCATGCTTGAAAATCATCAAACCCACCCGGAGCTTCCGTTCCCCTGACAGTACCGGGGGATGGGTTCTGGCGGCTCGTTCACCAAGATGCGTGCCACTTCCTCGGGCAGGCGCTCGCGCAATGGTGTCGCAGCGGCTTCCGGTTGGTCGAGCAACCTCTGGAAAAAGGCATCGTGGCATTGGGTGAGGCGCTTGGGATCAAGTCAGACCGATTTCCACGGATTGACCCCTGTTCACAATCAGTGTGCAATGCCCCGGATCGCACTCTCTGATTCCGAGGAAATTGCTCATGGGACTCGATCCTGACGAAATGGCGACCCTTTTGGTGGTGGATGACACACCGGACAATCTTTCGCTGATGTCCGATCTGCTCGAGGATCTTTATCAGATCAAACTGGCGATCAATGGCGAAAAAGCGCTCAGGATTGCCCGGAGCGACCCGCCGCCGGATCTGATTTTGCTGGACATCATGATGCCGGGATTGTCCGGCTACGAGGTGTGTCAACAGCTCAAGGCAGATCAGAAGACCCGGGATATTCCGGTCATCTTCCTGACCGCCATGACCGGGGTCGAAGACGAAAAGAAGGGTTTGAAACTGGGCGCTGTCGACTACATCACCAAGCCGATCAGCCCCCCCATCGTTCTGGCGCGGGTGGAGACGCACCTCAAGGTCAAGGCGGCGGCCGACTTTCTAAAAGACAGAAATCTCTATCTGGAGCAAGAGGTCGCCAAGCGCACCCGCGAGGTGGCGGCGATCCAGGACGTGACCATCCACGCCATGGCCTCGCTGGCGGAAACCCGCGACAACGAAACCGGCAACCACATCCGCCGTACCCAGGCTTACGTCAGGGTACTCGCGAATCGGCTCAAGCAACATCCGCGCTTTCGCCATTTTCTCAGTGACCATACCGTCAAGATTTTGTTCAAATCCGCACCCCTGCATGACATTGGCAAGGTCGGCATTCCTGATCGCATCCTGCTGAAACCCGGCCGTTTCACGCCCGAGGAATTCGAGGTCATGAAGACCCATACCAGGTTGGGACGCGATGCCATCGCTCATGCCGAACAGCAGCTCGGCATGAGCGTCGAGTTTCTTCAACTGGCCAAGGAGATCGCTTATGGCCATCAGGAAAAGTGGGATGGGAGTGGCTATCCGGAGGGAAAAAGCGGCGACGATATCCCGATATCCGCCCGTCTCATGGCCCTCGCCGATGTCTACGACGCCCTGATCAGCCGTCGTGTTTACAAGTCCGGTATGCCGCATGACAAAGCCGTGCAGATCATCCTCGAAGGGCGTGGCACCCACTTCGATCCGGACATCACGGATGCCTTTGGCGAATTGGCGGAGGAATTCAAGGCCATTGCCGCGCGCTTTAGGGATACCGATGCCGATATGGCCAAGAAAGCCGAGATCCTCCAGTGGATCGCCGATGAGCCCACTTAGCCTCGGCTTGCCTCATGAGGCAAGCGCATGAATTGGCTGGCCACTTGGGTGGCCATGCATTTTCGCCTGGCACTGGTGGCCGCCCTGTCGTGGGCCTTGCTGGCAGGCCTCGTGACGGATCAGGCCGTGCGGCTCATCAAGGAATCCGAGCGGCTCTCGCAACTTCAAACCGAGACCGACCGGCGCGCCATCGAGGTTATGTCACAGACGCTCAATGGCAACATCATGGGCGCCCTGTCACTCCTCGGGCTGATTGATCAGAACATCAAGCGCGAGGCGCGGGGCGAATTGCCACCCAATGAACCAGGGGTCACCCGGCTGCTCGACATCATCAGCCAGGCCTATGACACCGACGGCACTTTCGTCGTCGGCGAGGATGGCATCATCAAGTCCTCCACGATCCGGCAGGGCAAGCGATCAACCGGCCTGGACGTGAATTTCCGGCCCTATTTTCAGATGGCCCTGCAAGGCACCGCCAACGTCTATGCCGCGATCGGCCTGGTGGGCGGCGAGCGATCCCTGTATTTCGCCGCGCCCCTCTTCACCGGGGAGAGCCGTAGTGGCACCTCGGTCGGTGCCGTGGTCTCGCGCATCACCCTGACCAAGCTCGAATACGCGCTGGGCGACACGCCCAATCTGGCCCTGCTGCTTTCGCCGCAGGGGGTGGTCTTTGCCAGCAACCGTGGCGAATGGGTCGGCCGTCTGTCGGGCCAGCCAACGGCAGAGCGCCTGAAGACCATCCGCGATCTCAAGCAATTCGGCAATCTGTTCGAGAACAAGGAACCGCTGTTGTTGCCGATGGCGGTCGAGCCCGGTGTCACCCTGTTGGATGACCGTCGTCATGTGGTGGCGGCCTCTCGGGTGCAATGGAACGATCCCTATGGCGACTGGACGCTGGTACTGATGGAAGACCTCGACCGCACCCTGCCCCTGATCGAGCGGGCCTGGATCGGCGCGGGTCTGGGGGTGGCCGTGCTGCTCGCCAGTATCCTGCTGCTATTCATCCTGCGCGGTCGACATGTCCAGGGGGTTGCCAATCGGCAATTACAGGCCTTTGCCGCAGAGCAGGAGGCCAGGGTTCTGCGGGAAGCCCGCCTGGCTGAGGTGTCGATGCAGTTACAGCAGGCGGACGGCACCGCCCGCCTCGGCGAAGTCTTTCTGACCGAGGCGAGGGTACTGCTGGGGGCACTCCAGGGTGCCATCTATGTCGTGGCCCCAGCAACGGCCGGGCCCATGCAGCTCGTGGCCAGTCAGGGTTGCGCGGCCCCCTTGCCCCAAACCCTGGCATCGGGCGAGGGGCTGCTCGGTCAGTGCGCGGTCGAACGCCGGATGCGGATCATTGAGTCCCCGGGGGACAACTACTGGAACATCCACTCCGGTCTTGGCGAAGCGCGTCCCCACAGCCTGGTGGTGATGCCCATCCTGCTCAATGACCGGCTGCTCGGCGTCATCGAACTGGCCCTGCTCGGTGCCTTCACCCCGGAAACCCAGGCCCTGCTGGACGCCATGATGCCCCTGATGGCCATGAACATCACGACGCTGGGACGCCATCGGTCACTGGACACGCCCACATGAAAGCCTTACGGATCGCTTTGGAAAAACGCCCCCTGACGATCAAGCTCCTGCTGGGGTTTGCCGCCGTGTTGCTAATTGTCCTGGTGGAGGGATTGCATGGCATTCACAACCAGCGCGAGCTGAACGGAAAAATCCAGACACTGTACGAGCAGGAGTTCCTGGGTCTTTCGAACATCAAGGATGCCCGAATCCATTTTGCCAAAATGGGCCGGGCACTTCGTCAGGCGATTCTTGCCCCGGAAACCGCAGACCGCGCCGCCGCACTCAAGCAACTGTCGGATGCCGAGAAGGGTCTTCGCAAGGAACTCGATGAGGCTCGCCCCCGCATCCTCAGCGAGGAAAACCGGAGGAATCTGGCGACATTCGAGATCCTTTACGCCACCTACAAACGTCATCTCGATCAGACGCTGATGCTCCACCAGAAGGGTTGCAAGGATCAACCCAAGGATCAACCCAAGGGTCAATCGAAAGAGACGTTCTGTTCCCACGAGGCGATTGCGTTCGTCTCCAAGCCCGAATTTCAGCATGCCGGCGTGGCGGCCGACGAGGCACTCGAAGCCATCGTGCGCGTGAAGGAAGAGGCGGCCCGGGTGGCCGTCGCCAGCGCCCAGAACATCGCCCGCGAAGGGTTATGGATGGCCGTGGTGCTGCTGGTTGGCGGCGTCGGCGTGGGGCTGCTGATTGGCTTGCTGGTCGGCCAATCGATCTGCCGGCCGACGGAGCGCGTCCGGGCAGCGGTCGAACGGCTGGCGGCTGGCGAGCTGGCGATTCAGGTACCCCACACGGATTACCCCAATGAGATCGGTGCCCTTGCCCGATCCATCGAGGTGTTGCGGATCGAGGCCCAGCAAATGGCCTCGCAACGCTGGATCAAAACCCACCAGGCGGCGATTTCGAGCGAGGTGCAGGCGGCCACCAGCTTCACTGAACTGGCGCAACACTTTCTGTTGCAAGTAGCCCCCCTGCTCAAGGCCGGACACGGCGTGTTTTACCTCCATGAGGTGGAGCAGCAGCGCCTGCGGCTCCTAGGCGCTTATGCCTATCGGAAGCGCAAACACCTCGATCAGTATTTTGCCCTGGGTCAGGGTCTGGTCGGCCAGTGCGCGATGGAGCGTGTCCCGATTATCATCACCCAGCCGCCAGCCGATTATATCCAGTTGGGATCCAGCCTCGGCGAGGCACCGCCGCGCACCATTGCCGTGCTGCCGGTACTGCGCAACGGGCAGTTGCTGGCGGTGGTCGAACTGGCTACCTTCGAGGATTTTGGTGCCAACGAACAGGCCTTGCTCGATGGGGTGATGCCCATGTTGGCGATGAGCCTGGAGATCCTCGAACGCAGCACCAAAACCCAGCAACTGCTGGAGGCCAGCCGCGCCCAGACCACACAACTCGAACAGCAGGCCGTGGCACTCGATGCCCAACAGCGGACGCTGGCCGACCAACTCGCCTTCCAGCAAGCCTTGATCGACATCATTCCCTACCCAGTATTTTATAAAGATTCGGATGCCCGTTTTATGGGCATCAACCGGGCCTACCGCGAGATTTTCAATATCCACGCCGAGGATCTCGTCGGCAAGCGCGTCCTGGATCTCGAGTATCTGCCGGAAGCCGACCGCCACGCCTATCAGACCGAGGACGAGGCCACCATCGCCAACGCGGCCCAGATCCGGCGCGAGACGGTGATCCCCTTTGCCGACGGCGAAGCGCACGAAACCCTGTACTTCGTGTCTGGCTTTCGCAAACAGGACGGTAGCCCCGGCGGGCTGCTCGGCACTTTCGTGGACATCACGCCGATGAAGGACGCGGAACGCGCCCTGGCCCGGGCCAAGGAAACCGCCGAGGGGGCGACCCGGGCCAAGAGTGATTTTCTGGCCAACATGAGCCACGAAATCCGCACGCCGATGAACGCCATCATCGGCATGTCGCATCTGGCGCTGCAAACCGAACTGGACAAGAAGCAGCGCAATTACATCGAGAAGGTGCATCGTGCGGCCGGGAATCTTCTCGGGATCATCAACGACATCCTGGATTTTTCGAAGATCGAGGCCGGCAAGATGACCCTGGAGACGATTGATTTCCGCCTGGAAGATGTCATGGATCACCTCGCCAATCTGGTCGGCATCAAGGCCACGGACAAGGGGCTGGAATTGCTGTTCAGCACCGCCCCCGATGTGCCTACCGCGCTGGTGGGGGACGCCTTGCGGCTGGGGCAGATCCTGGTGAACCTCGGTAACAACGCGATCAAGTTCACCGAACAGGGGGAGATTGTCGTCGGTGTCGACAAAGTATCGCAAGATCCTGCCGGCATCCTGCTGCATTTCTGGGTCAAGGACTCCGGTATCGGCATGACGCCCGAGCAGTGTGGCAAGATGTTTCAATCCTTCAGCCAGGCCGATGCCTCGACCACCCGCAAGTATGGCGGCACCGGGCTTGGACTCGCGATTTCCAAGAATCTGGTCGAGCAGATGCAGGGCCGCATCTGGGTCGAGAGCGAATACGGCCAGGGCTCGACCTTCCATTTTCATGCCCATTTTGGCCTGCAGGCCGAGCCGATGGCACGGCGCATGTTCAATGCCGCCGAATTGCGCGGGGTGCGCGTGCTGGTGGTGGATGACAACGCCTCGGCGCGGGAGATTCTCTCGACGATGGCGCGGCACTTTGGTCTGGAAGCCGACGCCGCCCAGGATGGGCCGCAGGCCTTGCAGCAAGTCGCCGAGGCGGAGCGACGGAACCAGCCCTATGATCTCCTGTTGATGGACTGGAAAATGCCCGGGATGGACGGCGTCGAGACTGTGCGGCGTTTACAGGCCGAGCCACTCCGGAACCGACCGGCGGTGATCATGGTCACCGCCTATGGGCGCGACGAGGCGCAGGATTCCGCAGCGCAGCGCGGCATGACATTCCAATCCGTGCTGACCAAGCCAGTGACGCCTTCGACCCTGCTCGAAGGCATCGGCGAGGCATTGGGCAAGGGTTTTACCAGCGAAACCCCGGTTCACAAAAAGGCCGATCATGGCATCGAGGCGATGAAGAAACTCGCCGGCACCCGGGTGTTGCTGGTCGAGGACAACGAGATGAACCAGGAACTCGCGGTGGCGCTGCTCGGCCAGGCCGGCATGGCGGTTGTCGTCGCCAACCACGGCCAGGAGGCGCTCGATATTCTGGCCAAAGACAGCCGTTTCGATGGCGTGCTGATGGATTGCCAGATGCCGGTCATGGACGGCTACGCCGCGACCCGCGAGATCCGCAAGAACCCAGCCTTCCAGGGCTTGCCGGTCATCGCCATGACCGCAAATGCCATGGCCGGCGACCGCGAGAAGGTGATCGAGGCCGGCATGGTGGATCACATCGCCAAGCCGCTCAATGTCGCCGAAATGTTTGCCACATTGGCCCGGTGGATCAAGCCCTCATGAAATCGGAACACCTCAAACGCCTGTTGCGGCGCATGATCTGGCTGTTGCCCGCCGTGGTGGTGGGGGCCTTCGTCGCCAGCACGGGCAGCCTGTACTTGTTGCAAACCCGGCCGGCCGCCAGTGAGTTTGGCCAGCAGCAACAGTGGCAGACCACCGAGCAGATCCTGGCCAAGTTCACGGCGCTGACCGGTCAGGTGGAACGCATCCTCTTCACCATGCGGGATTGGGGGCTGGACGGCCTGGCCCGCCTCGATGATGTCCCGGCCTTCAACCGCCTCATGATACCCGTGCTCCGGCAACGCTTGGTGATCAGCAGCGTTCACCTGGCCAGCGAGGCCGGACGGGAAGTGCTGCTTCTCAAGACCGGCGAGAACCAGTGGAAGAACCGCGTGACCGAAATCCCCGGTAGCCGCCAGCACCGTTGGCTGGAATGGAACGGATCGCGCGAGAAGGTTCACGAGGAAGTCAAGGAACAGGATTACGATCCCCGCAAGCGGCCCTGGTTCACCGGGGCGATGAGCACCCCGCCCGGGCAGATCCACTGGACGCCGCCCTATATCTTCCAGACCACGCAGGAACCCGGCATTACCCTGTCCATGCGCTGGCAGGATGGAGCGACCGGCGAATCCCTGATCGTCGCCCTGGATGTTCTGTTGATCGATTTGTCCCGCTTTACCAACGGGCTCGTGTCCGCCCGCAACGGTTACGCGGCGCTGCTCACGGGCGATGGCAAGGTACTCGGCCTGCCGCGCCACCCTTTGTTTCAAAACGACGCCGATCTCAAGCGCGGAGTCTTGCAGGAACCCGCGAAGATTGGTCTTGGCCTGCTCGACAAGGCCCTCAACGAATGGCACATCGTGGGCTCTCCGGCCGATCCATTCTGGGTGTCCGACGCAGGCCAATCCTGGCTCGCGACGTTGCGGACATTGCCTTTGCGCAACCTGAATTTCGTGGTCGCCACATTGGCGCCCGCAGCCGATTTCTCACCCTGGTCGAACCGCCTGATCGGGGTGCTGTCCGGACTTCTGGCGGCCGCCCTGGTGATTGCCCTGATGCTGGCGCGGCGCCTCGCGCTGGACATCAGTCAGCCGCTTGCCGCCCTGTTCGATGACATCGAGGTGTCGCAACAGCGCCTCAGCAGGGAACTCACAGCCAAATCGGCGATGGCGGAACTCTCGCAACGTTTTCAAAAGGCGGTTTCTCTCCAGGAACTGGGCCAAGTCCTTCTGTCGGATCTGGCCCAGCGGTTCGAGATTGGGCAGGGGAGTTTTTATGGCGTGGATGCCGCCGGTCAGCGTTTGTTTCTTTGTGCCGGCCACGCCCGCGAGGGGGTGATCACGCCACCGGACGAGATTGCCTTCGGCGAAGGTCTGCTCGGCCAGTGCGCGCTCGACCGGACGCCGCTGACGCTGGTCAACCCGCCAGCCGGTTATCTGTCCATCCACTCGGTGCTGGGCCGCACCTCGCCCAGCAGCCTCCTGTTGATTCCGGTGGTGAACCAGGGCGAGCTGCTGGGCATCATCGAACTCGCCGCCTTCAAACCCCTGGATGATGCCAGCCGGGCGCTGATTAACGATCTGCTACCCATTCTGGCGATGTGCATCGAGATCATTGACCGCAACGACCAGACCGAGAAGCTCTTGAAGTCCACCCTGGAGCAATCCGTGACCTTGGCCACGCAACAGATGGCGCTGCAAGCCACCGAGACCTGGTACCGGAGCATCATCGAATCCGCGCCGAATGGCCTGCTGGTCACCGACGAACAGGGCCAGATCATCCTGGCCAACGCGCAAGTTGAAATCCTGTTTGGCTATGCCACGGGCGAACTCGTGGGTCAGGGCATCGAGGTACTCGTGCCACAGGCCCAGCGCGGCAGACATGAGACGCTGCGCGATCACTACACCAACACCGGCGAACCCCGCCAGATGGCCGGTAAAACCCGCGAACTCCATGGCTTACACCACGATGGCTCCGAATTTCCGATTGAAGTCGGGCTTTCCCGTTTGCCCGCGCTAGACGGCCGTGGCATGTGCGTGTGCGCCTCGATTCGCGACATCACCGAGCGCAAGCGGGCCGAGGCCGAGATTCTGCACGCCAAGGCGATTGCCGAGGCAGCCACCCAGGCCAAGAGTGATTTTCTGGCCCACATGAGCCACAAGATCCGCACCACGCCGCCCCCAACCCCGAAAAAAACCCAGGGCGGCCTGCTACCCACCCTGCCGGGTATCGATCTCAAGGCGGGCCTGGCAACGACGATGGACAACGAAAAACTCTATCTCAGGATGCTGAAGAAATTCCGCGACGGCCAGGGGGGCTTTGCGGCGCTGTTCGCAGCGGCCCGCCAGGATGCCGACCCGGAGGCCGCCACCCGTGCCGCGCACACCCTCAAGGGTACCGCCGGCAACATTGGTGCCAAGGGCGTGCAGAGGGTAGCGGGCGAGCTGGAGCAGGCGTGCAAGGAGGAGGGGGAGGAAGGGGCCACGCCCGAACGGATCGACGCGCTGTTGGCCCAAACGCTGGCTGAACTCGATCCGGTGATAACCGGACTGACAGCCCTCGAGGTGGGTAAAACCGACAATCCTCCCGCCACCGCCTTCGATACCGCCAAGATACGCACGCTTGTCGAGCGTCTTACCCAGCTGCTGGCCAACAACAGCTCAAAGGCGGGTCATGTGGCCATGGAACTCAACGAGGCGCTCAAGGGATCGATGTCTGACGCCCTGCTTCGCCCGCTCAACGCCGCTATTGATGATTTTGATTTCGATGTGGCGACAGAGGCCTTGCAGGTTCTAGTGTCCAAGCTCCCGGCCCTTTGATCCCCATGAGGTATACCCATGGTTTTTAAGGTAATATTTCCCATGACAACCCCCGACAGGCTTGCTGAACTCATCGTCCGTATCGAAGCCTGCAAGGTGCAGATAGACCATTTGCGCCCGCTAGCAACGCAAGCACTGCAACAACTTCGGAAATACTACGATGTCGAGCTGACCTATACCTCCAACGCGATTGAGGGAAATACCCTCACCCTTCGAGAGACCGCCGAGGTCATCGAATACGGAATCACGACGGGGGGGAAAACGCTTCGGGAACACCTGGAGGCCGCTGATCACTACCAGGCGGTGCTTTGGATGCGCGATCTGGCGTCCAAAATCACGCCGATCAGCGTGAACGTCGTGTGCGAGTTGCATCGGCGGATGATCGTCCGCAGCCAGCCGGAGATCGCCGGTATCTATAGCACCCATCCTCGGCGCATTGCCGGTTCCCGTGCGGTATTTCCAAATCCCGTCAAAATCCCCGCATTGATGCAGGCGTTTGGGGTCTGGCTGGAACAGTCACTTCCAACGCCAGCCGCCGCCTTTGAAGCACATTACCGTCTGGTGGCCATTCACCCCTTCAGCGACGGGAACGGGCGCACAGCACGGCTTCTAATGAATCTTCTGCTGATCCGCAACGGCTATCCGCCTGTGGCCGTGCGACCCGAGGATCGCGGCCGCTATCTGGACGCCCTAGAGACTGCCCACGGGATGGAGGATTTGAACCCCTTCCAGATATTTTTACATGAACGGCTCGACTCGACCCTCAGTGAGTATTTGAGCGCCTCGCAAGAAGCAATCTCTCACGAATGAGTAGAATGAATAGCCAGATCAGCCGTTCGTGAGACCGGGCCGAGCTGGCGAAAGGCTGCTCACAGAATCCTCCAGGCTGAACCATTCGGGTATCTGGCCAAATCCTTAAGAATCTGTTCAGGCTCCCAGGTCTGGGATTCGCCGCCACACCAGGCGTTCCAGACCCAGGGAGACTACCGAGAAAGCATATAGATCACGGAGATGATAGCGTGTGATCAGGGTCGCGCCGTAGCGCCGCGCCTGCTCATCGGCCTCGTCCAGTGTGGCCACCACAACCGGGAGCAGGGCTAGCGTATCGCGACTTGTCTCCCGCAGTTCCTTGCCAGTCATGCCCAGCGTCTGCAAACCCAGATACTTGAATTCCAGCAGGAGATCCAGGGCCTGGGAACGCCGCTTGTCGGGCCGCACGATCAGGCTCAGATCCGCGTAGCCGTGGCCGGTTTCAAGCTCCGAGACCATCATGTAGAGCCGGTCGTTGAAGAGCAAGGTCAAAAAAGCTATCTTCACCATCAGCTCATTAGTCCAGCGGTAATCCCGGTTGGACAAGACCTGATAGTAGCGGTTCTCGATGAAGTCACAGAGCGGTTGTAAATCCCCGTCCCGGTACAAGGCCTCGGCGTTGCTTTGCAATAATTCCCGGTCTTCGTAGGTGGGCAGCCATAGATCCTGCAAGCTTTCCACGTAGAGGGCGCGGGCTACCAGATTGGGTATTTTCAGGATCAATTTGTCCAACCCGCCCTGACCCGCCAGGGTGACTACCCCGAAGTAATACAGCAGGGACACCATGAAGATCTGATCTTTGACGGGATTCAGCATGTCCTGTACACCAAAACGCCGGGCCAGTTGGGGAATCGTGAGCGCCGTGTCGCTACTCAGGGCCAGAATCAGCACGGCCTCGCCGTGGGGCAGACGCGAGATGTACTCCAGCTTGTTGCGATCCATCGCCAGGTTATCGTCGAGTATCCGGCGGGGATAGTGGCCATAGTGTTGCAGATACTTCAGGAAATACAGGCTGAGTGTCGG
>JBAXSA010000066.1:0-11156 GCA_037130945.1 Pseudomonadota bacterium
CCCTGTCTTTTCAATGGGATGGCAAGACAACCAATGGTAGTCAGGCACCACCGGGAAGCTACAAGATCACCGCCCAGGGAACCATTGCCGGTCAGACGGCCAGTCCGCAGGTGGCCATCGCTTCTCAAGTCGAAAGCGTCAATCTCGCCGGGGGCTCGGGAGGCACCAATGGTCTCACGCTGAACCTGCGCGGAGCAGGCAGCATCGCCTTCAAAGATATTCTTAGTATTTCCAACTAATTATTTTATCTCTCGCCAGACTTCGAGGAGAACATCATGGCTTTTAATATTGGACTGAGTGGACTCAATGCCGCCAGCACCAGCCTGTCGGTATACGGGCATAACATTGCCAACGCCAGTACCGTTGGCTTCAAGAATTCCCGGACGGAATTCGCCGACCTTTACGCCAATGCCCTGTCGGATGTCAGTAACACCCCGGGACGCGGCGTGCGGGTCGCCCGGATAGCCCAGCAATATACCCAGGGTATCGTGGAAAACACGGGCAATACCCTGGATATGGCCATCAACGGGCGAGGTTTTTTTCAGATGAAAGACAGCTCCGATACAGTTTCCTACACCCGTGCCGGTGCTTTCGGCATGGATCGCGACGGCAATATCGTGAATTCCAGCGGCAATTTCTTGCAGGGTTTTTCCCCATTGACTACCGGACAGAGTATTAACACCACGCTGTTTAACAATGGTGCCACCAATAAAATCACGGTTCCCCAAACCTCGGGGGCGCCTGCCCAAACCGGCAATACCTATGGAGCCAAGATCAATGGAGCCAAGATCAATGTGAATCTCAATGCCGCCGATGTCGGCATTGACTCTGCCACCTTTCCCTTCAATCCCAGCGATTCCACCACCTTCAATCATGTGACCTCGATCAGCGTTTACGATTCCGAGGGCGTGTCGTATCCTCTGACGACCTATTTCGTCAAGGACTTCGTCACTCCTGGGCTTTGGCATACCTACATGACCGCCACGGATCCAGGCAACGCGGCCAATGTCATGCCACCGGCCGCAGTGCCCCCCACAGGACTCCCGGGGCCTGACCTGACATTCAATCAAGATGGCTCATTGTTGTCACAAAGCACACCTTCCTTCAGCATGGCCGGCAATTTCACGAATGGCACCGTAGCCAGTGGCGGTGGGTTTGGTTTTGGAACCCTGGTGGCAGGGGCACCAACGACCTACGACGACATCATCCCCCTGGACTTCAAAGACACCACTCAGTACGGCGCGGCCTTTGCGGTCAATGAAGTACTCCAGGATGGCTATAGCGCTGGGCAATTGATCGGGATCGACATCTCCAAGGATGGGGTGGTGTTTTCCCGCTATACCAACGGCTCCAATAAGGTTTTGGCCCAGGTGGCGATGGCGGATTTCAAGAATAACCAAGGGCTCCGGCAACTCGGCGATACCAGTTGGGCGGAGAGCTACGAATCGGGTCAGGTGCGTCTGGCCTCGCCCAATTCCTCCGGCATGGGCAGCGTACAAAGTGGTGCCGTGGAAAATTCCAACGTCGATCTGGCCACGCAATTGGTCGGCCTGATCATTGCGCAGCGTGATTATCAGGCCAGTGCCCAGGTCATCAAAACCGCCGACCAGATGACCAGCGTCGCGTTGAATCTGAAGTAATCGATTCCTGGGCGTGGTATTTGACCGGAGGCTTTGACCATGGATCGCATGCTGTATGTCGCGATGAGTGGTGCCAAGGAGACGATGCTGGCCCAAACCTCCAACGCCAATAACCTGGCCAATGTCAACACGCCGGGTTTTTTGCAGGATCTCAACCAGTTTCGCAGTATGCCGCTGTTTGGGGTGGGCTATCCCACTCGTGTCTACGCCATGAGCGAACGGCCCCAGATCAACTTTGCCAAGGGCCCGATTCAGCAGACTGGCAATACCCTGGACGTGGCCGTGCAGGGCGACGGTTTTATTGCCATACGCGCCAAGGATGGCTCCGAGGCCTATACCCGTCGCGGCGATTTGAAGATCGATGCCAATGGTATCCTCACCAATGGTGCGGGTTATCCCATTCTTGGTAACGGCGGAACCATCGCCTTGCCGCCTGGCGAGAAGGTCGAGATCGGCTATGATGGCTCCATCACCGTTTTGCCCGAGGGTCAGCGCCCCACGACTCTGGCCACGGTGGATCGGATCAAGCTGGTCAATCCCAAGATTCAGGATCTGGAAAAGGGGACTGACGGCCTCCTTCGCATGAAGCAGGGTGGCGCGCCGCCCCCCCCGGATGCGACGGTCTTGCTGGTGCGAGGGGCTGTGGAGAGCAGCAATGTCAATCCCGCAGAGGCTCTGGTGACCATGATTGACCTCGCCCGGCGTTATGATATTCAGGTCAAGATGATCTCCACCGCGCAAAAGAACGATGAATCCGCCGCTCAGATCTTGCGACCCTCTTAAATCCCGCAGTCCGTTCTAAAAAGGCAACCCCCCTCGAGTGCCCAAACCCTCGGTACGCATCCGGCCCATTCAGCGCATCGCCGAAAAAAAAGAGGAAAACGCCGCCCGGGCCTTGGGAGATGCCCAACGTGCGTTACAGGCAGCCCAAACCCGCCTGAATGACCTTAAAAATTATTACGAGATCTACCAGCGGCAGTTTCAAGCGGCGGCAGCCGTTGGTATCTCCACCACCCAGTTGCAGGGCTACTTTGCCTTTTTATCTCGTTTGGACGAGGCCATCCAGCAACAACACCAGGCGGTTCAGGATAGCGAAGCGGAACGGCAGCGTCAGATGGAGATATGGAAGGGCCACCACAGCTACCGCCAGTCCATTGATCACCTAGTGGAACGGCTGCGCCACGAAGAGTTCAAGGCCGATGAGCGCCGCGAACAAAAGGAATCCGACGAGTTTGGCTCACGCAATGCCCAGCGTCAGACCGATGAGAATTCCTGAGTAGGGTGGGTTGACCGCGCCAACCCACCCTACGTCTACTGCGCAAACCATCCACCCAGAGTAGAATTTCCCAAGACGCCAGGATGGGCTTGGCACCATAAAAGTAGGGGAGCAAAATGCGAGGTTTTAGACTTCAATGGCAGTGGCGGGTTGGGTTGACCGCCATCGGTCTCATGGCGGTCTCCTGGGCAAGCCAGGCGACTACGGTCACACTGCAAACCACCCTCGGCAAGGTCGAAATTGCCTTGTTTGATGCAGCGGCACCGCGCACCGTGGCCAATTTTCTGGGCTATGTGAATGGCAAGGCCTACAACAGCTCGTTCTTCCATCGCAGTGTGCCGGGATTTATTATTCAGGGCGGTGGCTATACCTGGAATGAGGCGGCCTTGTCTGTGGCCAAGGTTCCGGCGAGTCCGCCCGTGGCCAATGAATTTAGCGCCAACCGATCCAATCTGCGCGGTACCCTGGCCATGGCCAAGATCGGCGGGAATCCCAACAGCGCGACCACGGAATGGTTCGTCAACCTGGCCGACAACTCGGCAAACCTGGATAACCAAAATGGCGGTTTCACGGTCTTTGGCCAGGTGATCGACGGCATGGCGGTGGTGGATGCCATCGCGGCACTACCCGTCGTCAATGCGAGTGGCGTATTCGGCAATCTGCCCGTGGTGACACCACCATCGGGCCAAATTCATCAGGCCAATCTGGTGATGGTCGATACGGCCTCGGTGAATAACGACCCGGATCGTGTGTTTGCTTATCTGGAGGCCACTTATCCGCAATATCTGGCCCCCATCCCCGCCGTCTCGACCACGGGTTTTGGTTTTTACTATCGCTACTATCCCAATACCATGGCCTACGTCGGCACGGCCAATGGGATGCTCTACTATCTCGGGCCGGCGTCTGGAAATCAGGTTGAGCCATTGGGATTGATGGACAGTTGGCTTAATACAGCGGCCCAAGCGGGTTATTAACACCCACACCCTCCGATGCCCCCCGCCTTATCCATTCAGGGACTTTCCAAGGTCTATGCCAACGGGCTACGCGCCCTCAACCGCATTGATCTGGAACTCGCCGAGGGCGATTTTCTGGCGCTCCTCGGGCCCAATGGTGCCGGTAAATCCACGGCCATCGGGATCGTTTGCTCATTGGTTCGCAAAACCGCCGGCACCGTGCGGGTCTTCGGCTTTGATCTCGACCGCGACCCGGAGGCGGTGAAGGCCTGCATCGGTCTCGTCCCACAGGAATTCAACGCCAATCTGTTCGATCCCGTCATGGAAATTCTCATCAATCAGGCGGGCTACTATGGGGTCTCGCGCCGCACGGCCCTACAAAGATCCGAAACCATCCTGCGGCGTCTGGAACTCTGGGACAAACGTGCCTCCCAAAGTCGCCAGCTCTCCGGCGGCATGAAGCGCCGCCTGATGATTGCCCGGGCTCTGGTGCATCATCCGCGGCTCCTGATCCTGGACGAGCCAACCGCCGGGGTGGATGTCGAAAACCGCCAGTCGATGTGGCAGTTTCTGTGCGAGACCAACCAGGCCGGCACCACCATTATTCTGACCACCCATTACCTCGATGAGGCCGAAAATCTGTGCCGCGAACTCGCGGTGATTGACCGTGGCAGCATCATCGAGCGCACCACCATGGCCGATCTGCTGGATAAATTAACCTCGGAATCCTTTGTCCTGGATCTGCGTCAGCCCCTCCTGGAGGCGCCGGCTCTGGAGGGTTTTTGCCTAACCCTCCTGGGATCTCGCAGCCTGGAGGTCGAGGTTGCCCGCGAGCAGTCCCTGACGGCGCTGTTTGCGGCACTATCCACCCTGGGAATTGAGGTCGATAGCCTGCGCAACAAGCAAAATCGTCTGGAACGCCTATTCCTGGATCTGCTCTGTCAGTCGGAGGAAGCGTCGTGAACCGGCCACCCATGCTGTACCGCTGGCGTTATGGGGTGGCCTTGTCCACCCTGTTGGCCAAGGAGATCCGACGTTTTTCCAGGATCTGGATTCAGACGCTGCTACCCGCAGCCACCACCACGGCGCTGTATTGCGTCATCTTTGGACAATTGATCGGGGATCGGATCGGGCCGGTCGGAGGCGTGGGGTATGCCGAGTTCATCGTGCCGGGCCTGGTACTCATGGCGGTGATCACCAACGCTTATGCCAACGTGGTGGCATCGTTTTACAGCAGCAAGTTTCAACGGCATGTCGAGGAACTGCTGATTGCCCCCGTACCGGATGGGGTCATCCTGGCCGGTTATGTGGCCGGCGGTGTGGCGCGAGGCGTGGCGGTGGGGTTGGTCGTGATGGGCATTGCGCTCGGCTTTACCGATGTTCCCATCGTTCATCCGGGGCTGACCCTGCTGGTTTTTGTCCTCACCGCCACACTTTTTTCTCTGGGTGGGTTCATCAATGCTGTCTATGCCAACAACTTTGACGATATCTCTCTCGTTCCCACCTTCGTGCTGACCCCGCTGACCTATCTAGGGGGTGTGTTCTACTCCATTGACATGCTCCCCCCGTTCTGGCAACACCTCTCCCTGCTCAATCCGATCCTCTACATGATTAATGCCTTCCGGTTCGGCTTGCTCGGTCATGCCGACATCAATCCACTCACCGCGCTCGCCATCGTCTTCGCCCTCATAGCGGGGTTGACGTACTGGGCGCTTCGCTTGCTGAAGACCGGCGTGGGCCTGAAAACCTGAAGTCGGCCGCCCGGCCCGTTCCACCTGAATCGCCAGCCGGACATTGTTGGCCATCAGGCTCAGGTCTTTCTGTCCGCTTTCCTTGAGATAAAACTCGAACACCGTTTCCCGGTTGTGCAGCAGATCCTCGGTAATATCCTCGGAGAGTTCGCTGGCGTGGCAGAACACGCTGACATAAGGTGACTCGGAATCACGGGGGTCGGTGATCCAGAGATTGGGAGAAATGGCGCGGGCATAACGCAAAAAGCCATAGCCCTTTTCGACGATCCACTTGATGCACACCCCGCGCACCACCGAGCCCGCCTTGCCCCATTCGTTGCGGGGCTCATAGGACACCGGCAGGAGATCGGGAACCAGATAGCCCGAATAATAGGCATCGACCTGGCGTTGCAATGTCCGGGAGACATTGCGAAAACCCAGGAGATCCACCCGGCAGCCCTTATTTTGCAGGGCGTTGACCATTTGCAGAAAATCGCCATCACCGGTCACCAGGAGGATTTGCTCCAGCTGATCGGATTGGAGCATGGCATCGACCGCGAGGTCGAGATCGGCATTGGCCTTGGTACTGGTATTGCCCTCCTCGTCGGTGTAACGGCGCACGATCTTGACCGTGACCTTCCAGCCAAATCCCCGCACCATTTGTTGATAGGCATAGTTGCTCTTGGCATAGTCCGAGTCCACCTTGGCGCGCTCGGAATCAAAGGCCATGTAGGTGTTGAGTCGCAGTAAATGGCCGCTGTTGCGGGCGGCAAAGCGGCGCAGAATGTCGTAACGCAGTTGATAGCCGCCGTTGTATTTGATGTTTTCAGCGTCTACAAAAACGCCCACTCGCAGATTGGATGTCATGATTCAAGCCTTTTTTGATCACTCGTTAGATAGATAAATAAAATTTTCAAGTTTTCTTCCTGGGTGCCAGGTTTAGTTTATTGTGATGGGATTGTGGTCTTCACCTCCCGGATTGGATTCATGGCGCTTTTCCCCCAGGGCATCATCGGGAACCTGTTCCAGGACTTCCCTGAGCAGGGGGATGGTGATGCGCCGTTGCACCGCGAGCGTCAGCCGGTCGAGATGATTCATCAAGCGATCCAGGGCGTGAAGATCGCGGGACACCCGGTGCAGCAAATAACTGGCAGACTCCTCGTCCAGGGTCAGCCCTCGCCGCCGGGCCGCTCCTTGGAGAATGACGAGCCGCGCGGCATCGTCTGGCGGGCGTAACTGAAAGACCGGCGCAGCCATCCAGCGGGATCTCAGATCCGGTAGCTGGACAGGCAGCGCCCGGGGGGGGCTTCGTGCGGCTACTAGCCATCGTCCATTGTCGGCCTGAAGTCCGAGAAATAATCGAAACAGGGCATTTTCCCCATCCGCCTGACCCAACAGGCCATCCAGATCGTCCAGACAGAAGGCCTCATGGGTGGCCAGCGTCGCCAGTTCCGCCTGGTTCATGTTTGCCAGGGAAAGATAATGACAGGGGCACCCGGCGTCCAGTTCCGCCGCAGCGCGTAGCAGATGGCTTTTGCCAGTGCCGGAACCGCCCCACAGAAAAAGCCCCGTGGAGACCTCTCCCAGGCGCCAGGCCAAAACCTGATTGCACACCTCCTGGTTGACACCCGGCACAAAATTGTCGAAGGCGGGGGGAGCATTCACGCCCACCGCCAGGGGCATCTGCCGCACAGCTCAGAGTACCCCGCCAGAATCCGCCAGACGCCGGGCGATGTCGGCCAGCCGCCGGCCGGCGGCCCGGCAGAGCAGGCGTTCCTGGTCGTCCAGGGGCCGCTGGTGGTTGCTTCCCGCCAGATGACTCGGGCCATAGGGGGTGCCGCCGCTGGTGGTGGTGAAGAGTTCCGGCTGGCTGTAGGGGAGACCCAGCAGCAACATGCCGTGATGAAACAGCGGCAACATCAGGGTGAGCAGGGTCGTCTCCTGGCCGCCATGGAGTGAACCCGTCGAGGTAAAGACCGCAGCGGGCTTGCCGGCCAGCGCCCCTGACAGCCACAGGGCGCTGGTGGAGTCGAGAAAATACTTGAGTGGTGCGGCCATGTTGCCAAACCGGGTGGGACTCCCCAAGGCCAGACCGGCACAATTCCGTAGATCCGCCTCGGTGACAAAGGGCGCACCGCTGGCGGGTATGGGCGAGGTGATGGCCTCACAGACCCCGGATACCTCCGGTACCGTGCGCACCCGCGCCTCGACGCCATCGTTCTCCTCCACCCCTCGGGCAATCTGCTGAGCCATCTGGGCGGTCGAGCCATGACGGCTATAGTAGAGTACCAAAACGTACATTCATCGCCTCCCCGTGTCAGTGAATATCCGAAGGCGGGAGGCCTTCAGTGCGTATAGCCTGGGCCAGCCAGTTTTCCAGGGTGTCCGAGCCTTTTTCAAGCCGCAACCACAGCGGGAAAGACATCAGGCCGGCCGGAGCCCAATGGGCCTGAAATGCCGGGAAATTGCCGCCGATCCCGGTGGCGTCCTGTTCCTGAAACCAGGTTTCCAGAACCCGTCCGTTCAGCCAGGCCGCGAGATGCCGCCCGGGATGCCGAAGCGTTGTCAGGCGCTCGGCGGGTGTGACACTCGGGTGTTCCTGCTGGCTGACCTCCCAGGTTGTCAAACCCAGATGCAACCGCAGATCCAGCAGGGCCCGCTCGCACGTCGCCAGCCGGTCGGCCTGTAGCAATTGCCGGTCGCTCTCGTCACCCAGGCCTCTCTCCACCCACAAGACCCGCATCCCAAGTCCCCAGGCCGCCAGAAACTCGGGGTTCAGAAGGGCCGGCCAGTGGCTCAGTTCCGCCGGTAACAAGCCATGTGCCCCCCCCCAGACCTCGCTCAACAGGGTCCGGCGCACATGGGCGGGGGAACGAAAAGTCTCCTCGGTATCGACAAAACACCGGGGTTTTTCCGAACCGGTGAGAGTGGCAGAGATTGGCAGATAGCCCGTTAGCGGCGGGCCAGGCCAATCCGCAAAGCCGAGCGGGATCAGGCCGGGAGACACCGCTGTGGGATCCAGGAGACTGGCACGGGTCAGCCGCTCCTGAACCTCGCGTCCCATTATATGAAGGATGCCGAGTTTTTCGGCCAGGGGGTTGGTGTGATCCGGATCCGTGGCACTGTTCTGATGCTGAAGGATCAGGTCTTGATGTTGGTGCCAGGCGGTCAGCCGTTGGGTCTCGTCCCTCTCCGTGCAGAGTGCTGTCCACCGGAGGGTTTGTTCGTTGGTGAGCGCGACCAGCAGACCATCCAGATCCAGGGACAAGCGATAGCGCTGCGTCAGTAACTCCCGATAGGCCGCCGCTCCCAATCCCGGCGTACCGCCGGCCATGGGCAGCACATCGTTTTTCAGGCACTGCCGCAAGTCCCGCGCGGCCTCTTCCAGCTGGTCGAGCAGGGGCGGTGCGGACTCCCAATGGACCCAGTCCCGGCGTCCGAGTTGATTCAAGACCTGGATGGCTACCGACAACTGGGCCATGGCCTGTTCCGCCAGTGCCGGGACAACAAACCGGCAAGACTCACGCCACTGACGGCGCAGCCCCAGGAGTTGCGCCGGAATTTGTTCGAGCAGATTCAACCAGGCCGCCTCACGGCCCCGGCCCACCGCACGGCTGGCCATGAGAAACGCGCCGAGGGGAAGTTTATACAGCGGATCGCGCAGCCGCAGCGCCGGGTCGAACAGGGCCCGGCATTCACATTGCGCCAGCCGGTAGAGCCACTCGTAGGTCGCGCGTGGCCATGGTTCTAGCGTGGTTTCGTCGAGTTCTTCGAGCGCGCTCAACAAACTGCTCAGAACACTATGTAGCGCCCCGTCATCATCGTAATCCAGCCCGGCCAGATGCACCGGATGCCCCGTGGTTAAAACCCGTGTCAAGGCCCACTCGGGCTCAAAACGCGCCCAAATCGCGAGGAACTCTTCGGCCAGTTGAGCCAAGTCCAGGGTATCATCCAACATGGATTTCAAAGTCATGGGTGATTTGGGCCGTGGCTCCCAGCATAATGGACGCCGAACAATATTTCTCGCTGCTCAACTGGATGGCCCGTTCCACCTGTTTTTCGCTGAGATCCTTGCCAGTCAGCACATAATGGACATGGATCTTGACAAACACCTTGGGATCCTCATCGGCCCGCTCCGCCACCACCTCCACCCGGCAGCCGCTGACGGTCTGGCGGGCCTTTTCCAAAATATGCAACACATCGAACTGGGTACAGCCTCCCAGCCCGATCAACAACATCTCCATCGGACGCATGCCCAGATCCCGTCCCCCCGACGCCGGTGGGCCATCCATCACCAGGGCGTGCCCACTTCCAGATTCCCCCACCATGGTGCGTCCTTCCAGCCAGTGGACGCGGGCCTTTACAATGTCACCCACTTGATTCTCCTGTGCGGTTGATAAAGAATGAATAGCTTTTGCAAGGGTAGATTAAAAAACCCTTTGCCAGAATACCGCTACTTCCCCGAATCTTGGCTCATCTCATGACGCTAGTCCGCTTGCCGGCCGCCGAACCCGCCTATTTACAGCCGTTTCTGTCCCATTGTCACCGCAGACGCTACACCAAGGATAGCGATATCATTCGTGCTGGCGAGCCGGCCAGCAGCCTGTATTACCTGATTGAGGGCAGCGTCACCGTGATCTTCGAGGATGATGAAGGCCACGAAATCATCCTGACCTATCTCAACCGCGGTGCCTTCATGGGCGAGATGGGGTTATTTATGACCCAAGCCCGCCGCACGGTCATCATCCGTTCCCGCACCGCCTGCCTGGTGGCGGAAATGCAATACCAACGGCTGATGCAGCTATTCGATGGGGAACTCAAGGAATATACCAAGGATATCCTGTTCGCCATCGGCAGCCAGCTAACCGCCCGGTTGTTGAGTACCAGCCGCAAGGTCGGCCACCTGGCCTTTATGGATGTGGCCGGCCGGGTTGCCCGGACACTCCTGGAGCTGTGCCGGGAACCGGATGCCATGACCCATCCCGATGGCATGCAGATCAAGATCACCCGCCAGGAAATCGGGCGCATCGTCAGTTGTTCCCGGGAGATGGTGGGAAAGGTGCTTAAACTCCTCGAAGAACAGAATCTGATCCGGGTTCGCGGCAAAACGATGGTGATACTGGGCGTCCGCTAGGTCGGTCGGCCTTCGGCGAAAAATAGCGCCGCGAGCGCCTGACCGGGATCCTCGGCCCGCATCAGAGCCTCACCCACCAAAAAACCCTGCACACCGGCCTGGCGCAAGACCGCCACGGCCTCCCGCTGGAGGATGCCGCTTTCCGTCACGACGCGCCGATCTGCGGGAATCTCCCGCAAGAGTCCCAGCGTCACGCCAATGTCGACCTGAAAAGTGCGTAAATCGCGATTGTTGATGCCCAACAGTGGGGCACCGAGACGCAAGACCCGCTCCAGTTCGGCGTGATCGTGTACCTCAACCAGCACATCCATGGCAAGTTCCTGGGCCAGTGCATGGAGCGTCTGTAAAGCTTTATCGTCGAGACACGCCACGATCAGCAGGATGGCATCCGCGCCCAGGGCTCGGGCCTCATACACCTGATAG
>JBAXSA010000067.1:0-11148 GCA_037130945.1 Pseudomonadota bacterium
GACTTTACCAATTCACAGGAGTTTGCCAACTTTATGAAAAGTCTGGGTTTTTGAACGAATGGGCTCGTGACGAAGAAACCGTATCTCCCCTAATAAGGGTATGGCCAAAATCAACTTTCTTTTCCACGAACCAACCCCCCCGACCCCCCTTATCAGGGGGGAGAAGGAGCAGGCTTCTCTTCTCCCTCCCCTGACAAGGGGAGGGCTGGGGAGGGGTTTCGGGAAGTTATCATCAGACATATCCTAATAGTCATATTGTTAACTGATGAGCAATATGGATAAAAAAATGTTTTTATTGGGATATATTCCAGAACTGGATGGCCTGCGCGGCATTGCCGTTCTAGCGGTCATGTTGTTTCATGCCAAGGCTCCCTTCATGAAAGGGGGTTTTATTGGCGTTGACCTATTCTTTGTCCTAAGCGGATTTTTAATTACCGCCATTTTAATCCGTGAATACGACACCAACCACCACATCCACCTCAAGCATTTTTACCTGCGCCGTGTTTTAAGGCTGGCCCCGGCACTCATGCTTCTGCTGTTGGTACATGCCAGTCTCAGCCTGTTTTTTCTGGATGAGGCCAAGGCCCACTCGAACTTAATTGATTCCTTGATTGCCCTGTTTTACGCATCCAACTGGGCACGGGCATTCAACATCCACCCGCCCGATCTGCTTGGGCATACCTGGTCACTCTCGATAGAAGAGCAGTTCTACATCCTTTGGCCATTGATGCTTTTGCTGTTCCTGCGTGCCACCGATTCGAGAAAGAAACTCTTTCTGACCGTGGTGTTGCTTGCCGTGTTCTCGTGGGTTCTGAGAATCTTTCTGGCAAGTCATGGTGCCTCGGTGCAGCGTTTGTACAATGGGCTGGACACGAGAGCGGATGCACTATTGATCGGGTGCGCGCTTGGGGTGGCCTTGTCATCCAATCTCCTGTCCGAAAAATTACAAGGCATGCTTTCACCACTCATGAAGTACGCTACACCATTGTCGGCGCTGGCACTCATTGCCATAGGCCATGGATCAACTTGGAATGGCAGGTATGTATATTACTGGATTTCATTCCTTGTTTCATTATTTTCAGCCATACTTATTTTTGACGTTTTAATGACAAAAAATGCAATTCTAAAATCCATATTGTCCCATTATTTCCTGGTTTGGACGGGTAGCATTTCATACGGCCTCTATCTTTGGCATTATCCGATTTACATGACCATGAAATCCTATGGATTTGATAGACTATCCATCATCACGCTAGGGTCGGCAATGACATTCCTGGCCGCCTCGTCTTCTTATTACCTCATGGAACGCCCGATTTTGAAGCTAAAAAGCCGGTTATCACGCGCAAGATCCGGCACACTGCCCGGCCCGCTTGCGGTTCCGCTGCGCTCCATGGCAGTGGGTGAGCCTGGTTAACCGCCCCACGACCCCGAGAAAATCACCGTGACCATCAGTCTCATCAGCTCTCCCCATATCGACCGTCCTTACCGGGTCGACCAGCTCATGCGCCAGGTCATTCTGGCGCTCGTCCCGGGTATCGTCGCGCTCTGGTGGCACTTTGGCTGGGGGGTATTACTCCAGGCCGCCATCGCCGTGACGGCGGCATTGACCACCGAGACCCTGGCGCTTCGTCTTCGCGGCCGTCCGGCGGGCCCGGCGCTCAGGGATCTGAGCGCCGTGGTGACAGCCCTGTTGTTTGCGGTGTCGGTGCCCCCGACACTGCCCTGGTGGCTCAATGGGCTGGGGATGCTGTTTGCCATCGGCATCACCAAGCAGCTCTACGGCGGCTTGGGCTACAACCCCTTCAATCCGGCCATGGCGGCCTATGTGTTGTTGCTGGTGTCCTATCCGGTGGCCATGACCGCCTGGCTGCCACCCGAGTCCCTGGTGGCACATCCCCTGAGCCTGCCGGACACCCTGGCCCTGGTTTTTCAGCACAACCCGCCCGCCGGGATGACCTGGGATACGGTGACCTCCGCTACACCTCTCGATCGTTTGCGGGATCACATCAACCACGGCAGAACCGTGACGGATGCCCTGCAAAGTCCGCTGTGGGGTACCTTGGGGGGACGCGGTTGGGAATGGGTGGGACTGGCTTTTCTGGCCGGAGGACTCTGGATGATGTGGGCGCGGGTGATTGCCTGGCGCATCCCGGTCGCAGTATTGATGGGGCTCGGCACCAGCGCGGCCCTGGCGTATGGACTGGATCCCCGGCATTATCCCAGCCCCGGGTTTCACCTGTTGAGTGGTGGCACCCTGCTCGCGGTTTTTTTCATAGCGACTGATCCCGTCACCGCCACCACCTCCGAGCGAGGTCACTGGATCTATGGCCTGCTGATTGGTGGAATCGTATTTTTAATTCGCAGTTTCGGCGGTTATCCGGATGCCTTTGCTTTCACCATCCTGCTGATGAACCTGGCCGCTCCCACCATCGACCGCTATACCCAGCCACGGGTCTTTGGACACGGCGGAAGGGATTAAAAAGGCATGACGACCCTTCACCCCATTCTAATGGCGGGCCTTATCGTCGGCGCTTTCACCCTGGTGAGTGTCTCGGTGGTTGTCGTCACCCACCAGGCCACCGAATCGCGCATAGAAGACAATCAGCGCCTGTCGCTGCTGGACAAGCTCCACGCCCTGGTGCCGGCCAATTGGGTAGACAACGATCTGACGGCCGATATCATCCAGGTGCCAGGCCCTGCCGCGCTAGGGGGTCGTGAGATGAAGGTTTACCGCGGACGCCAGAAGGGCCAGCCCGTGGCGCTGATCCTCGCCGTTGTGGCACCGGATGGCTATGCCGGTCCAATCCAGTTGCTGGTGGCCGTCAAGACCGATGGTACCCTGGCCGGTGTGCGAGTGCTTTCCCATCAGGAAACGCCGGGACTTGGCGACCGCATCGAGGAGCAGAAATCCGGCTGGGTACTGGGATTGATGGAAAAATCGCTGGATCATCCCGCCATCGAACGCTGGAAGGTCAAGCGTGATGGCGGCGATTTCGACCAATTTACTGGCGCGACCGTGACCCCTAGAGCCGTGGTCAAGGCCGTTAAAAACACCCTGCTGTTCGTGAAAGAGCAACAGGCCAGCCTCTTCTTGGCCCCCAGTCCGCCACCACCCCAGGAAAAACACCCATGACCGAACCCAGCCTCAGACGTGTTGCCGCCGACGGCCTATGGCTCAACAATCAGGTTCTGGTGGCCCTGTTGGGGCTCTGTCCAACGCTCGCCATCACGACCTCTGCCATCAACGGTCTGAGCATGGGGCTGGCCACCTTGCTGGTGCTGGCGGGATCGAATACCGTCATTTCCCTGATTCGCCACTGGGTACGGCCGGAGATCCGCATCACGGTCTTTATCATCATCATTGCCGCCTTTGTGACCACGGTGGAGCTGGTGGTGGAGGCCTGGTTTTATGAACTCCACAAGGTGCTGGGCATCTTCATCCCGTTGATTGTGGTCAACTGTCAGATCCTGGGCCGGGCCGAGGCCTTTGCCTCCAAGCATTCCCCATTGCGGGCACTCACCGATGGTTTTTTCACGGGCCTCGGCACCACCCTGATCCTCACCCTGCTCGGGGCGATCCGGGAACTCGCTGGCCAGGGTACCCTGTTTGCCCAGGCCCAAATGATGTTCGGAGACTTTGGCCGCCATTTGACCCTGACCCTCGGTAGTGATTTTCAGGGTGCCCTGGTCGCCGTACTACCGCCCGGGGCCCTGTTCGCCCTGGCGGCTTTGGTGGTTTTGAGCCGCTACATCGAGGCCTGGCGCAAAGCCCCCGCAGTCTTTGTCAGCCCCTCCCTGCCCTCTTCCAACAGGGCCATGTCATGACTGGCATGACCGGCGATTTCATCGAGATCTACGACACCACCCTGCGAGACGGCACGCAGGCCGAGGATTTTAATCTTTCCCTGGAGGATAAACGGCTCATCGCCAAAAAACTCGACGAACTGGCGGTGGATATCATCGAAGGTGGCTGGCCTGGTGCCAACCCCCGGGACGCCCAGTTTTTTTCCGAAGCCCAAGGTTTGGGTCTCAAACACAGCCGTCTTGCCGCCTTTGGTAGTACCCGCCAGGCCCGCCACAGCGCCGCCACTGACCCCAACCTGCAGGCCCTGGTCGAGGCCCAAACCCCAGTGGTGACGATCTTCGGAAAATCCTGGGATATCCATGTGCGTGATGCCCTGCGGGTTTCCCTAGACACCAATCTGGCCCTCATCGAGGAATCCCTGGCTTGGCTGCGTCCGAGGGTCGAGACGCTTCTGTACGACGCCGAACACTTCTTCGATGGTTTCAAGGCCAATCCCGAGTACGCCCTGGCCACCCTTCGCCGGGCCCTGAGCAGTGGCGCGGATCGCCTGGTATTGTGCGATACCAATGGCGGCAGTTTGCCCAACGAGGTGAGCGTGATCATTGGCCAGATTCGCCAGGCTCTGGGTTCCGGGGTATTGCTCGGCATCCACTGCCACAACGATTCGGAATTGGCAGTAGCCAATTCTCTGGTGGCGATCCAGGCCGGCGTCACCCAGGTGCAAGGCACGATCAATGGATTCGGGGAGCGCTGTGGCAATGCCAATCTTTGCTCGATTCTGCCGGCCCTGACCCTCAAGATGGGCCGTGGCTGCCACGCCAGTGACCGGCTCACACGTCTCACCGAGACCTCGCGGTACATCAGCGAAATCGCCAATCTGCCCCACCACAAATACCAGCCCTATGTGGGAGACTCGGCCTTCGCCCACAAGGGCGGTATTCATGTCAGCGCCGTTCTGCGAAATCCCCTGACCTACGAACACATAACCCCGGAACAGGTGGGCAATTCACAACGGATTCTCATCTCCGGCCAGGCCGGGCGGAGCAATGTACTCGCCAAGGCACAACAATTCGGGCTGGATCTGGACAGCCAGAGCCCCCTGGTTCAAGACACCCTGGCCCGCCTCAAACACCTGGAATCCGAGGGTTTTCAGTATGAAGGTGCCGAGGCGTCTTTTGAGCTTCTGATGCAGGAGGCCACCGGTCAGCGCTGCCGGTTTTTCGAACTCTTGGGGTTTCGGGTCATTGACCACAAACACCGGGAGGATGCCCCGCCCTCCCCAGAAGCCACAGTGATGATAAAAGTCGGCGAGATCATCGAACACACCGCCGCAGTCGGTGACGGCCCGGTCAACGCCCTGGACAATGCCATGCGCAAGGCTCTCGAAAAATTTTATCCGCAGATTCGCGAGATGAGTCTGATCGACTACAAGGTTCGGGTCTTACCGGGCCGTCCCGGCACCGCGTCCCTAGTACGGGTGTTGATTGAATCGGGCGACGCCGAGAGTCAATGGGGTACCGTAGGGGTTTCCCACGATATCATCGAGGCCAGCTGGCAAGCCCTCACGGACGCCATCCAATACAAGCTGTCCAAGGGCCGGGCCAAGCCACTTCCGTGAAGAGCGGGGGCTGACCATCCGGTCAGCCCCCCACCGAAAGCCCAATACCGGTCTAGTAGGGCCAGTAGCGCTTTTCGTACCAGGTGTTGCCCGCCAGCATACCGGCAACCACCCCGGCCAGGCTCATGATGCCACCGCCGAGGAAGGTATCGGCCAGCGCCCCACCCACGGCACCGCCACCCACAATGCCGACCACCTGACCCAAGGGCATGTCGAGTATCCCACGCGGTGTGCCGGGTAGATCCGCGACCGGGATCATTGACGTCAGGGAGGTTTCAGCCAAAACCGGCATGGATGACAGAACCGCCAACAGGGCCAACATCTTCATTAAAAACTTCATATCGCAATTCTCCACCAAAAAATCATCAGCTATTCGAAGTCCGGGCTGTGATCCATACAGAATACGCCAAACCCGCCCTCCACTTGGGAGGATAAAGCTCTCCCTGGATATTCGCAAACCGTTTCTGAAGATTGGGTCATGTATTTTGTTAATCAACCGACTCAACGAGGAGGGATTCAGCGCGGCAGAGAACCTGCCATGATCAGATTCTCTCCTTCACCCCGCTGGATGGCGGCCCGGATTCCCTCGGCACCTTGCGGGCGGCTGATGTAGTAGCCCTGGGCATAATCGCAGCCCAGCGCCCGCAAGCTCTGGGCCTGCTCCAGGGTTTCCACGCCTTCGGCGACGGTTTTGAGCCCCAACCCCTGGGCCAGTGTCAACATGCCATTGACCATCGCCATGGCCCGGGGGTTGCCGATCATCTCGCGGACAAAGGCCTGGTCGATTTTGAGGGTGTCAATATCGAGTGTCATGAGTTGTTCAAACGTGGAAAACCCCGTGCCAAAATCATCCAGGGCAATCGAATAACCCGCCTTGTGACAACTGGCCACCCAGGTCTTGACCCGTTGTGAATCAGTAATCAGACTTTCGGTGATCTCCAGCTTCAGGGTCTTGGGGCTGATACCCAGACGCCCGATCACGGCATTGATGTTTTCAATGAAATTCTCTTCCTCAAGTTGTTTGGCTGAGACGTTGACCGCCACGAACAAGCTGGCCTCCTCACCCAACCGTGCCCGCCAGAGCGCCTGAAATGACAGAAGTTCCCTGGCGGCCTCTTCGAGAACCAGCAATCCCAAGGGAGAGATGAGCTGGGTTTCCTCGGCCAGGCCAATGAAACGATCAGGCGATATCATGCCCAGGGTCGGGTGCGGCCAGCGCACCAGGGCTTCGAAGCCGGCCCAGCGCCCGGTGGGCAAATGGGCGAGGGGCTGAAAGAAGGTCTGGAGTTTGCGTCCGGTAATGGCGTGGCGCAGCTCGTTTTCGAGCCGCATCTTGTCGATCGCCTCATGATAACTAAAGCGCTTGACGGAACTGACGGGGCGCTTGACCGGAGGCGTAGGGGGGATGGCCTCCGCGCCCCCCCAGGCCCGGCTGATGGACGTCCGGTAGCGTTGGAGAACCACCTGCAAGAGCGTCTCCACCACGGGGTCGGCGGAATCCAGCCGTTGGTGAAACTGCTCGGGAGTAATGACGGCCAACAGGCAATCGTCCTGGGTGGTGGCCGTGGCCGTCCGGGTGGAATGGTCAATGAGTGCCATCTCGCCCAGCAAATCACCCGATTCAAGAATCGCCAGAACACGCGATTCCTCCCCCTGCTGGCGGCTGATTTCGACCCGGCCAGTTTCCAGGATATAGGCACAATCGCCAATCTCGCCTTCCCGGAAGATCACCGCACCAGCCGGAAAGGCTACGATCTGCATGGTGGGAGTGGTGACTGCGTCCATCTCAAAAGCCCCTTGAAACCCGGTTTCCAAAATAATAGCACCCGGACAAATCTCCAGGGTCATGCCCTGCCCTCTACGGGGCGGGGAGTGTCCTGGGAGAGGCTTCGCCACCGCCAGCGGTCGAATGTCAGGTAGATCACCGGGGTGGTATAGAGGGTGAGCCACTGGCTGACAATCAGCCCCCCTACAATGGCAATGCCCAGGGGGCGGCGCAGCTCCGCGCCTTCGCCCAGGCCGAGCGCCAGTGGCAAAGCCCCGAGCAGTGCCGCGAGCGTAGTCATGAGAATCGGCCGCAGCCGCAGGAGACAAGCCTCCGTGATCGCCTGCTTCGGATCCAGGCCACCACTGCGCTCGGCCTCCAGGGCAAAATCGATCATCAAAATAGCGTTTTTCTTGACGATGCCGATCAGCAACAGGACACCGATCGAGGCCATGACACTGAATTCCGTCTGGAAGGCCAGCAGCGCCAGGATCGCGCCGACACCGGCGGAAGGCAGTGTCGAGAGGATTGTCAGGGGATGGAGGGTGCTTTCGTAGAGGATGCCGAGGACGATATAGACCACCAGCAGGGCGGCGAAGATCAGCCAGGGCTGGCTGGCCAGTGAATCCTGAAAGAGTCGGGCGGTGCCCTGAAACCCCCCATGGATCGAGGTCGGGACGCCCAGACGCGCCATCGCCCGAAAAATCGCCTCGGTGGCCTGAGACAGGGAAACCCCGGTGGCCAGGTTAAAAGACACCGTGGCAGCCACGAAAGGGCCTTGGTGATTCACGCTCAGGGGGGCGTGGGTGGCTTCAAAACGGCTGAAGGTCGCCAGCGGCACCGGTTCTCCCGCCGCCGTTTTGACATAAACCCCGTGCAAAGCTTCTGGGTTTTGCCAATAAGACGGGGCGATTTCCATCACCACCCGATATTGATTCAGGGGGTTGTAGATGGTGGAAATCTGACGCTGGCCAAAGCTGTCGTTGAGGGTGGCGTCGATCAGCCGCGCGGTGACCCCCAGCCGGGCGGCGCTGTCGCGGTCGATGACCAGCGTGGTTTGCAGACCTTTGTTTTGTTGGTCGCCACTGACATCGGTGAGTTCCGGCAAGGGGCTCATGGCCTCCTGGATGCGCGGTGCCCAATCGCGCAAGACGTCGAAGTCGTCGCCCTGGAGGGTGTACTGGAATTGGGCGTTACTCTGTCGGCCGCCAAGCCGGATGTCCTGGGCCGCCTGCAAGTACAGGCTGGCACCGGGTTCTTTCGCGAGTTGCGGGCGTAGCCGCTCCATCACCTGATCGGCTGACACCCGGCGTTCCCGGACGGGTTTGAGGGTGATGAACATAAAACTCGTATTGGCCTGACCGCCGCCGCCGGTAAAACCCACCACATGCGACACCGCCGGATCGGCACGGAGGATGTCGATAAAATGGGTGAGCTTTTGCCGCATGGCCTGGAACGAGATGCTTTGATCGGCCTGGATATTGCCCACTAGGCGCCCGGTGTCCTGCTGTGGAAAAAGTCCCTTGGGCACGATCCGGTAAAGATAAACATTGAACGCCACCGTGGCGATCAGCACTACCAGCATGAGCCGACTATGGTCGAGCGACCAGCCCAGGCTGCGTGCGTAGCCCCGGCGGAGCGCGGCAAAAGCCTGTTCACTGGCGCGTGCCAGACGGCCTGGGGTCTCCTCCCGATGGCTCCGCAGCCACCCGGCGCAGAGCATGGGGGTGGTGGTCAGTGAAACGACCAGTGAGATCCCGACCGCCACCGACAGGGTCACGGCGAACTCGCGAAACAGCCGCCCAATGATCCCGCCCATGAACAGGATCGGGATGAAGACGGCAATCAGAGACAGGCTCATCGAAACCACGGTAAAACTCACCTCACGGGCACCTTGTAATGCCGCATGCCAGGGCGATAGTCCGGCCTCGAGGTGACGCGAGGTGTTTTCAAGCACGACGATGGCGTCATCCACCACAAAGCCGGTGGCGATGGTCAGCGCCATCAGCGAGAGATTGTTGAGACTGTAGTCCAGCAGATACATGACGCCGAACGTGCCGATCAGGGAGACTGCGACCGCCACGCTAGGAATCAGGGCCGCCCGGAGATTACCCAGGAATAAAAACACCACCCCGATGACCAGACAGAGCGACAGCAGCAGGGTTCTTTCGACCTCGCGCAAGGACGCACGGATGGTTGGGGTGCGATCGAGCGTGATATCGAGATCGATGTCGCCGGGAATGGCCGCGCGGAGTTCCGGCAACAGCGCGCCAATCCGGTCGACGGTCTCGATGATGTTGGCACCTGGTTGACGGTAGAGGATCAACAAGACCGCTGGCCGGCCATCGGCGAGGCCGGCGTTGCGCAGATCCTGCACCGAATCGATCACTTCGGCGACGTCACCCAGCCGCACTGCGGCACCCTGGTGATAGGTCAGGATCAGCGAGCGGTAATCGGCGGCAGTCCGGGCCTGGTCATTGGCGGAGATCTGCCAGAGCCGGTCACCTTCTTCCAGAACCCCCTTGGGCCGATTGACATTGCTCGCGGCAATCGCGGCCCGCACCTCTTCCAGACCGATGCCATAGGCATTGAGGGGGGTGGGGTTCAATTCCACGCGCACCGCCGGCAACGCACCCCCCCCAACGCGCACCTGTCCAACCCCCCCGACCTGCGCCAATTTTTGGGCCAGAATGGTATCGGCTGCGTCATACAACTGGCCTTGTGTGCGGGTCGCGGAGGTCAGAGCCAGGATCAGGATGGGCGCGTCCGCCGGGTTGACCTTGCGGTAGGTGGGATTGCTGGGGAGTCCTGTTGGCAGCAAGGCGCGGGCGGCGTTGATGGCGGCCTGGACATCGTGCGCCGCGCCATCGATGGAGCGATTGAGATCGAATTGCAGGGTGATGCGGGTCGAGCCCAGAGAACTCGAAGAGGTCATCTCGGTGACCCCGGCGATGCGCCCGAGTGATCGCTCCAACGGTGTGGCAACGGTGGCCGCCATGGTTTCAGGGCTGGCACCGGGTAGCTGCGCCTGTACCGAAATGGTTGGGAAATCAACCTGTGGCAGCGGTGCCACTGGCAACTGCCCAAAGGCCACCACCCCGGCTAAAATAACTCCCACGGTCAGGAGCGTCGTGGCAATCGGCCGCTCGATAAAGGGCTGTGAGAGGTTCATCTTAGACCCGCCGGAACAACCATCCCGCCGCCAGCAAGCAGAGCAGTGACGGCGTAAAGGCCATGAGCGGTGGCGGGAGATCATAGACGATCGCCAGGCGGCGCAAGGCTACGTCAATCAAAAATACCCCAAGCCCGATCAACACGCCAATAAAGACTCGCTGACCCAATCCCATGGTGCGCAGCGAGCCAAACAAAAAAGGGGCCGATAGAAATAATAGGGCCAAGGCGGTAAAAGGGGCTGCCAGCTTGTTCCACAGGATCATGCGATAGAGACTGGCATCATGGCCATTCGTGGTCAAAAAGTCGATGTAACGATTCAGTCCCCACACGGGTAGGATATTGGCGTCGATCATCACCACGCGCAACAGGGCCGGATCCAGAAACCGTCCCCATTCCGCCTGATCAAGGATCTGGCTGGTCGCCTGAAGCGGCGTGATATCGGTGGCCTCAATGCCCTCTAGTACCCAGCGGCCTTGCCGGTAAACCGCCTTGTGGGCATGCACCGCACGAATCAGTTCATGCTGTTCGTTCATCCGGTAGAGATAGATATCCCGCAACCGGCCCCCGGGCAGTACCGTGCGGATATTGATGAAGTTGGCGCCATCACGCGCCCAGAAACCGTATTTTGTCTTCAGGGTGATACGGTCGGCAATCGCTGCCTGTTTCATGTGATGGGCCACTTCCTCGCTTCTCGGCACCAGGAATTCGCCGGTCAAGACCATGACCATCGTCATGACCAGACCGGTTTTCATCAGGCTCCAGATGATTCGCCGCACCGACACCCCG
>JBAXSA010000068.1:0-11132 GCA_037130945.1 Pseudomonadota bacterium
CATGACCACCCGCTATATGTTATTGCCCAGTCAGAATCCCGACAGGGCCAGATTACTGGAGCTTCCCCCCGATCTCGAGCCGCTCGAGGCCTACCGTTATGTCACCGGGGTCATTGCTCAAATCGAAGAGACCCAGGGCCCTGTCCCGGAACCCGATGAGGTGTGTGAGGCCTTGGAAGAACTCGGTTTCCGGCCGCTACCTCTGGTTTGGGGGCCGCGCATCGGCTAAAAACCCGGCGTGAAGCTGGTTCTGGCCTGTGTCGGGGAACGTATGCCGGCTTGGGTAACCGAGGGATTCCATGAGTATGCCAAGCGTTTGCCCCCATCCCTGTCCCTTACCTTGCTGGAGGTACCCTTGGCCGCTCGCGCCCGCCGGGGCGATGTTGCACGCTGGCGGCGCGAGGAAGGCGAACGGTTGCTACAGAGACTCCCCAAGGATTGCCGGCTGGTGGCTCTGGACGTGAAAGGACGAAGCTGTTCCACCGGGGATTTGGCCCTCACCCTGGAAAACTGGATGACAGAGGGCCGTCCAGTGGCCCTCCTGGTGGGGGGGCCGGATGGGCTGGATGAGGCTTGCCTTGCCAGGGCCGAGTGGTGCTGGTCGCTGTCTCCGCTGACTTTTCCCCATCCCCTGGTTCGGGTCATCCTGGCCGAACAAATCTACCGCGCAGTGTCCATTCTGCATCACCATCCCTATCACCGGGCTTGATCTCGAACTGACCGTATGTTGCTGCTTGCTTCTCAATCACCGCGCCGCCGCGAATTACTGGATCAGATCCGCGTCACCCACCGGCTGGTGACCGTGACGGTCGACGAAACCCCGCTCGCGGGTGAAAAACCCGGCGATTATGCCATCCGTCTGGCCCTGGACAAGGCCCGGCAGGGCCGTAGGATCTCCGGTGGCACTCGCCCGGTGTTGGGTGCGGACACGGTGGTCTGGCGAGCTGGGCGAATTTTCGGCAAACCCAATAATCGCGCCGAGGGTCTGGCAATGCTCGCGGCGCTTTCCGATGGCACCCATGAGGTCATGACCGCCGTCGCCCTGATCTGGGATGGCCATGAAAGGGTGCGTCTCAGCACCAGCCGGGTGCGTTTCAGGGCGCTGACGCCTGCAGAAATTGCCGCCTATTGGGAGACTGGAGAACCCCGTGACAAGGCGGGTGCCTACGCCATCCAGGGACGCGGGGCCCTGTTTCTGGCCCATCTGGAAGGCTCTTACTCGGGCGTCATGGGGCTGCCGCTTTTTGAAACCGGCGAATTGCTCGCCGAGGCCGGCCTCCTGTCATGGGCTGGCATGAACTCTACCCACCAGGATGCGTGCCATCAATAGCGAGATCATCATCAACATCACCCCCCCGGAAACCCGGGTGGCCGTGGTTGAAAACGGCATGGTTCAGGAGGTGCTTGTCGAACGCGCCCACCGCCGTGGTCTGGTAGGCAATATTTACAAGGGCCGGATTTGCCGGGTTTTGCCGGGGATGCAAGCCGCCTTTGTGGAAGCCGGTCTGGAACGGGCGGCGTTCTTGCACGCCTCGGACATTGGCCTGTCCCGTCAGAGCGAGGAAGGCCGCCACCCGACTATTCAGGAACTGGTGCGCGAAGGCGATGAATTGATTGTCCAGGTGGTCAAGGATCCTTTGGGCACCAAAGGTGCCCGGCTCACTACCAACCTGTCGATCCCCTCCCGGTTTCTGGTATTCATGCCAGGCATTCGCAATGTGGGGGTCTCGCAAAAAATTGAGGACGAACAGGAACGGCAAAGGCTGCGGGGCATTCTGGGACGATTCATCGCGGGGCAGGAGCAGTCTGGCGGATTCATTGCGCGCACCGTGGCCGAAGGGGCCAGCGAGGAGGCCCTGGAAGGAGACCGCCGCTTCCTGGCGCGTCTGTGGGATTCCATCCAGCAACGCGGCAGCGAGACCCCCGGGGTGATGTTGATCCATGAGGATCTGCCGTTGGTGCTGCGCGCCCTGCGAGATCTGGTGAGTTCCGATGTCGAACGGATCCGGGTGGATTCGCGGACGATCTACGATAAAGCCCGCGAATTTGCCGAAAAATTCATCCCAGACATCGCCGCACGCGTGGAATTCTATTCCGGAGAGCGTCCCATCTTCGATCTCCATGGGGTGGAAGACGAGATTCAAAAGGCCCTGGAACGCCGGGTCAACCTCAAGTCCGGCGGTCATCTGATCATCGACCAAACCGAGGCGATGACGACCATTGACATCAATACGGGTGCCTTCGTGGGTTCGCGTAACCTTGAGGAAACCCTCTTCAAGACCAATCTGGAGGCGGCCCAGGCGATTTGTCGCCAGTTGCGGCTGCGCAACCTCGGCGGCATCATCATTATTGATTTTATCGACATGGCCGAGGAAGAACACAAACGCCAAGTGTTGCGGGCGCTGGATCGTTATCTGGCACAGGATCACGCCAAGACGCATATCTCCGAGGTCTCGCCGCTTGGGCTGGTTGAGATGACCCGGAAACGCACCCGCGAATCCATCGCCCATGTGTTGTGTGGCCCCTGCCCCTGTTGCGGGGGCAGGGGCCTGCTCAAGACCGTCGAGACCACCTGTTATGAAATCTTCCGGGAACTTTTACGCGAATCCCGGCTATTCGAGGTGGAATCCTTGCTGGTGCTGGCCTCTCCCGAGGTGGTGGAGCGCCTGATCAACGAAGAATCTTCACACTTGGCCGAATTGGAGGCCTTTATTGACAAGCCCATCAAATTGCAGGCCGAGGCACTGTATTCCCAGGAACATTACGACGTGGTGCTGATTTGAGAGGGCTTCGGGTAGAATGGGCGGCATGTTCCGGCGTTACGATCTGCACACCCATTCCACCGCCTCCGACGGCACCCTGTCGCCGGCCCAACTCGTTGAGCGGGCCCGGGCAGCCGGTGTTGAAGGGCTGGCGCTGACCGACCACGATACCACCGACGGACTGACCGAGGCGGCCGCTGCCGCTCATGAGGCCGGTCTTGGGTGGGTTCCGGGTATTGAACTCTCCGTGACCTGGAACGAGGGAACCTTGCATGTCGTGGGTCTCGGCCTGAAAGCCGAGCGCACCGCCTTGGAGGCCGGATTGGTCGAGCTTCGCCGCTTCCGTGACTGGCGCGCCGGAGAGATCGGTCGCTGCTTGGCCCGCGAGGGTATCCCGGGTGCCTTCGAGGGCGCACGGGCGTTGTCGCAAGGCCGTCTGATCGGCCGGTTGCATTTTGCCCGGTATTTGGTTGCGCAGGGTTTGGCCCGCGACGAACGGCAGGTGTTTCAACATTATCTGACCCCTGGCAAACCCGGTTATGTCCCCGGTCAGTGGGCCTCGCTGAATGATGCCGTAGGCTGGATTCGTGCCGCTGGAGGCCAGGCGGTACTGGCTCACCCGGCCCGTTATGCTCTGACCCATGGCCGCCTAAGACACCTGATCGGCGAATTCCGGGAGATTGGTGGCGAGGCGCTTGAAGTGATTTCCGGGAGTCATAATCCCCAGGATATAGACAAGATGGCATTATTGGCTCGGGAATTTCGCCTGTTGGCTTCCATTGGCTCGGATTTTCACGGATCACACACCCCCTGGCTCGCCCTTGGCCGTTTACCCACCCTGCCCAAAGGCTGCGAACCCCTCTGGCAAACCTGGATCAAAACCGGTGAACCCGCCTAATCTACCCAATACCCAAGACATCCCGCCCTCTGGAGTCCCCATGGCCCAGTTTTTTCAAATTCACCCCGACAATCCGCAACCGCGTCTCATCCGGCGGGCGATTGATATCCTGCATCATGATGGGGTGGTGGTCTATCCCACGGATTCTTCCTACGCCTTGGGGTGCCTGATTGGCAACAAAACCGCCATGGATCGCATTCGCCGTATTCGCAAGCTCGAAGACAGTCACAACTTCACCCTGGTCTGTCGCGATCTCTCCGATCTCTCGACATTTGCCATGGTCAGCAATCGTGATTTTCGTCTGCTCAAAGCCCACACCCCGGGACCCTATACCTTTATTCTTCTGGCAACCGGTCATGTGCCTCGCCGTCTCCAGCACCCCAAACGCAAAACCATCGGTCTTCGTGTTCCCGCCCATGTTGTCAGCCAGGCAATCCTGGCGGAATTGAACGAGCCCTTGATGAGCGTCACCCTGATCATGCCCGGCGACACGATCCCTCTGACCGATCCTTATGAGATGCGAGAACTGTTGAATCATCAGGTCGATCTGGTCATTGACGGGGGCTATTGTGGTCTCGACCCTACCACCGTGATCGAACTGACGGGCGACCTGCCGGTGATTACCCGCCGTGGCAAGGGCGACCCGCATCCCTTTGAGCCCGTATAAGGATTGCCACATGATCGGCTTGACCACAGTTCAGCAATTTGCCGTACTCATCGCACCGGTGCTGCTGGCCATTACCCTCCATGAGGTGGCGCATGGCTGGGTCGCCCGCGCCCTGGGCGATGACACCGCCGCCCGGTTGGGACGTCTGAGTCTGAATCCCCTTCGTCATGTCGATCCGGTGGGAACCGTGGTGATCCCGTTGGTTAGCTATTTTCTGTCCGGCATGTTGTTTGGATGGGCCAAGCCGGTGCCCATTAACTGGAACCGTCTGGGCCATCCGCGCCGGGATGTGGCGCTGGTTGCGGCGGCGGGACCGGCTGCCAACCTCCTGATGGCACTCCTCTGGTCACTGGTCACCCTGGGGGCGCTCCAGCTTGAAATCCTTCCCTGGATGGCGATCCCCCTGGTGTACACCGGTGCGACTGGGATACTCGTCAATGCCGTGTTGATCGCGATCAACCTGGTTCCCATCCTGCCCCTGGATGGTGGAAGGATCCTCCATGCCCTGCTGCCCCCTCGGCTGGCTGCCGTCTTTGCCCGGATGGAGCCTTTTGGCCTACCCATTCTGATCCTGCTGTTGCTCACCGGATGGCTGAGTCATTATCTCTCGACCGTGGTGATTTGGATCATCGAGCCGTTGCCCGCCTCCCAAGCGGTCTTTCAGCTTCTTTTTACCGGCTAGGAGATTTCGTGATCCTCCCTTCTTCTTCCAACGCCCGAGTGCTTTCCGGCATGCGTCCCACCGGACGCCTGCATCTCGGCCATTATCACGGGGTGTTGCGCAACTGGATCGAACTCCAGCATGAATACCAGTGCTACTTCTTTGTCGCCGACTGGCATGCCCTGACCACCCACTATGAAGATCCCTCGATCATTCCCGGGAGTACCTGGGAGATGGTGGTCGATTGGCTGGCGGCGGGCGTCAATCACAACAGTGCCACGCTGTTCATCCAGTCGCGGATCCCCGAACACGCCGAGTTGCACCTCCTGTTGTCGATGATCACCCCGCTAGGCTGGCTGGAGCGGGTTCCCAGCTACAAGGATCAACAGGAAAAACTCAAGGAGAAGGATCTCGCCACCTATGGATTTTTGGGCTATCCGCTGCTCCAGTCGGCGGATATTCTGATGTACAAGGCCGAACTAGTCCCCGTCGGCGAGGATCAGGTGGCCCATATTGAACTCACCCGGGAGATTGCCCGGCGTTTCAATCATCTGTATGGACGCGAACCGGACTTCGAGGCCAAGGCTCTGGACGCCAAACGCAAAATGGGCAAGAAAAATGCCAAAATTTACGACGATCTGCGGCGGCGTTATCAGGAACAGGGGGATCACGAGGTGTTGGGGGTGGCCCGGGCACTCCTGGAAACACAGCAAAACATTGCCCTCAAGGATCGCGAGCGATTGCTGGGCTATCTGGAAGGGTCGGGCCGAACCATACTGCCTGAACCTCGGCCATTGTTGACCCAGGCTGCCAAGATGCCGGGCCTGGATGGCCAGAAGATGTCCAAGTCTTACGGCAACACCATTGCACTACGCGACGATCCCGCGACCATCGAGAAAAAACTGCGAACCATGCCCACCGATACCCAGCGCGTCCGCCGCGCGGATCCTGGGGATCCGTCCCGCTGTCCGGTGTGGCCATTCCATGAGGTCTATTCGGACGAGGTACTCAAACAGTGGGTGCAAAACGGCTGCCGCAACGCCAGCATCGGCTGTCTGGATTGCAAACAAACGATCATCGACGCGGTACTTCAGGAACTGCGGCCCATCCAGCAACGTGCCAGGGAATTGACGGCCGAACCGGAACTTGTTCGCAACATCATCAATGCGGGCTGCGAGGTCGCCCGGGATATGGCACGACAGACCCTGGACGACGTCCGGCGCGTGATGTTTTTGGTATAAGCGAACCCAGCCGCCAACCTCCATGGATCCCTTGCCAACGCCAACGCCGCTGCCGCCGCCAAACCCCTCGCCCATTGCCAGGATCCACGGTCAAGCCTTTCACAACATTCCCCAGGATCTCTATATCCCGCCGGATGCCCTGGAGGTCTTTCTGGAATCCTTTGAAGGGCCGATCGATCTCTTGTGGTATCTCATTCGGAAACAGAACCTCGACATCCTGGACATACCCGTTGCCCAAGTGACGGCCCAATATATGGCCTATGTCGAACTCATGCAGGTCAGCCGTCTGGAATTGGCGGCGGAATATCTGGTCATGGCTGCCATGCTGACAGAGATCAAGTCCCGATTTTTGTTACCCCGCCCAGCCACTAGCGAGGACAGGGAAGCCGACCCCAGGGCCGATTTGGTGCGCAGACTTCAGGCCTACGAGCAGTTCAAACGCGCTGCCGAGGATCTCGAAACCTTGCCACGGCTGGGGCGGGACTGGTTTTCATGCGAGGTCTTGGTTCCCGACCGGCAGATTCGTCTGATTCCACCGGCTGTGGCTTTGGAGGATATCTTGACGGCTATGCGGGATCTCATGAAACGCGTCGACCTTTTCCATCACCATCGCGTCGAACGTGAACCGATGTCGGTTCGGGAGCGCATGGTGCAGGTACTCGACCGACTCAGCCATGGCCATTTTCTGGGATTGGAAGGTCTGCTGGATATTCGCGAGGGTCGTGCCGGGGTGGTGGTCACCTTCCTCGCCTTGCTGGAACTGGTCAAGGCCGGTCTCATGGAACTGGTTCAAACCACACCCTTCGGTGCCATTCATGTCCGTACCAAGGTGCCTCAAGACAATGCCGGATGACACCCTCAAGGCCATCGTCGAGGCGGCCCTGGCAGCGGCCGGGGGGGCACTGTCCGTCGAACGGATCCTGGAACTTTTTGACGACACCGATCGGCCCGATCCGGCGGCGGTTGAGCAAGCACTCCTGACCCTCCAGACCGAGTATCGTGATCGCGGACTAGAACTGGTGGAGATCGCCAGCGGCTACCGGTTGCAAGTACCCCGCCGCTACGCCCCCTGGATCTCTCGCCTGTGGGACGAAAAACCGGCCCGCTATTCCCGAGCCCTGATGGAAACGCTCGCGCTGATCGTCTATCGCCAACCCATCACCCGGCCCGAGATCGAGGACATCCGCGGCGTCGCGGTCACTTCTCACATCATCAAAACCCTGCTGGAGCGGGAATGGGTGCGGGTCATCGGCCATCGTGAAACCCCTGGACGCCCGGCGCTTTATGCCACCAGTCGGGTATTCCTGGATGAATTTGGTCTCAAAAGTCTGGATCAGTTGCCAAAATTGAGTGCCAGCGATCCACTCCCCTCCCTGGCCCCCACCGAAATCCCCATGCCCTTGGCGTTAGATCAGGGAATTTAGTGGGCTACGGGCTGTTTTTTTAGAATATCCCTGGACATTTCAGTCATTCGCAAGATTCGGCAAGAATTTTCGCTTCAATAGGTAACATAGGTAACATATTAATAATCAATAAAATAATAATTTAATTTGAGTAGCAACAGGTAATTTTAGGCATCGAACTACCGTGAAACCTGGTTCTGAGAGCTTCCCTAACGGCACAATCAGGCTATAATCTTGCCAAGCTCGGTTGATTCACCTGACGGGTGTTTAATCCCGGGCTCGGGGGCCGGTGTTCCAGTGCCCCTGTTTTCGTAACAGACTTTATTTGGGAGATGTGTATGCAGAAAATCACCAAAGCACTGGGCGCTGCGGCCCTTGTTGCTGCTGCTCTGACAGCCACTAGCGCCGAGGCTTTTTGGGGTGGCGGCCCGTGGGGGGGTGGTAACCCGTGGGGTGGCGGCAATCGTGGCTGGGGCGACGACTGGATGGGCGATGGCATGGGCGATGGCAACTTCAGCATGAATATGAGCGGTCGTGGCTCTGGTAACGGCTACAATCGTTATCGTGATTCTAGCTATTATGGCTACGGCCCTTACGGCGGTGGCTATCCCGGCTACGGCTATGGCGGTGGCTATCCCGGCTACGGTGGTGGCTATCCCTACGGCGGCCCCCCGGTTGCGCCGCCCGCGCCTGCGGCCCCCTCGAAGTAAGCTAAGACGAATCTTTAGCGAAAAAGCCGCCTTTGGGCGGCTTTTTTGTTCTTCAAGTTATTCCAATCTCATCAGGTCAGGGCCGACAGACCCCGGGCCAGATCTTGCTGGATGTCCTCGACCGCCTCCAGACCCACGGCAATCCGCAATAATCCCTCGCGGATGCCCGCACGTTCCCTTTCTTCCTCGGTCAACCGCCCGTGGGTGGTCGTCGCTGGGTGGGTGAGGGTGGTTTTGACATCGCCCAGATTGGCGGTGATCGACACCATCCGGGTGGCATCCACTACTTGCCAGGCCGCCGCTCGTCCACCCTCCACCTCGAAGGCGACAATCCCGCCGCCCAGGCTTTGCTGACGGCCCACCAGATGGTGCTGGGGGTGGGAGGGCAATCCCGGATAATAAACCTGGGCGACCCCGGGCTGGGTCACCAGCCATTCGGCCAATGCCTGGGCCTGACGGGTATGGGCGAGCATCCGGAGTTCCAGGGTTTCCAGCCCCTTGAGAAGATTCCATGCGTTAAAGGGGCTCAAAGTCGGGCCCGCAGTGCGCACCACCCCAAACACCTCCTCGCCCACGCGCTTTTTATCCCCCACCACCGCCCCGCCCAGGCAGCGGCCCTGACCATCCAGATACTTGGTGGCGGAATGGATGACCAGATCTGCCCCAAGCGCCAGCGGCTGTTGTAACACCGGTGTGCAGAAGCAGTTGTCAACCGCCAGAAGGGCACCATGACGGTGTGCCAATTCCGCCAACGCCTGGAGGTCGACCATCTCGGTCAGGGGATTGGAGGGCGTTTCCACAAACAACAGACGGGTCGCGGGCGTCAAGGCGGCCTGCCACTGGTCGAGATCGGACAGATCGACATAGGCTGTGTCGATGCCAAATTTCCGCAAATATTTGTTAAATAGGATCGTGGTCGTGCCAAAGACCGAGCGGGACGACAGGATCTGGTCGCCCGCCTGCAGGAGCCCCATCGCGGTGGCCAGAATCGCCGCCATGCCTGAAGCCGTGGCGACACAGCACGCGCCGCCTTCCAGATTGGCCAGGCGCTCCTCGAAAGCCCGCACCGTGGGGTTGGTGAAGCGCGAGTAAATATTGCCGGCCTGTTCGCCAGAAAAACGGGCTGCTGCCTCGGCAGCATTTTTAAAGACGTAGCTCGATGTGGTGAAGATGGGTTCGCAATGCTCCCCTTCCGGGGTGCGGTGGTGACCGGTGCGGATGGCACGAGTGGCAAAACGCCAGTCCTCCCTGCCGGTCTCGTTGGGTGATTCCGCATGGGTCTCAGGATCGACAGTCAACATGGATTTTCCTCCTAGGCACCGTTGAATAGATCAATATTGCGAGGATGGGTCAAGCGTTCCCGCTCCTGTTTGGAGCGATCATTGCGTTGGCGTTCGAGTTGGCCGAGGTAGTCGGGGGTAATGTCGCCGGTGACATAGTCGCCATCGAAGACCGAAGCATCGAAGCGTGAAACCGTGGATTTGTCCTTTTTTTGTACGGCCTCAAGCAGGGCCGGCAAATCCTGATAGATGAGCTGGTCGGCACCGATCAGCTGACACACCTGTTCCTCGGTGCGCCCATGGGCCACCAATTCGCTGGCGGCCGGCATGTCAATGCCATAGATATTGGGAAAACGCACTGGCGGCGCGGCGGAGGCGAAGAGTACCTTGTGAGCGCCCGCCTCCCGGGCCATCTGGACGATTTGCTGGGAAGTCGTGCCGCGAACGATGGAGTCATCCACCAGCAACACATTGCGTTTGCGAAATTCCAGATCGATGGCATTGAGCTTTTGCCGGACTGAGCGCTGACGCACACTCTGACCGGGCATAATAAAGGTACGGCCAATATACCGGTTCTTGATGAACCCTTCGGTGTATTTCACCCCCAAATGCTGGGCCAGTTGCAAGGCTGCGGTGCGGCTGGTGTCGGGGATCGGGATCACCACGTCGATATCCTGATGAGACCACTCCCGTTGAATCTTGGCGGCGAGGCGCTTGCCCATGCGGGAACGGGCCTTGTGTACCGAGATGTTGTCGAGAATCGAATCTGGACGGGCAAAGTAGACATACTCAAACAAACAGGGCGACAGCACGGTTCCCTCGGCGCACAAGTGCGTCGAGATCTGGCCATCCAGATCGATGAAGATTGCCTCTCCCGGGGCCAGATCACGGATCCGCGTAAACCCCTGGGTGTCGAGGGCGACGCTTTCGGAGGCAATCATGAATTCTGGCCCCTCGTCGGTGTCTCGCCGCCCGTAGATGATGGGACGGATACCCCAGGGATCCCGGAAGCCCAGGATGCCGTGCCCGACAATCATTGCCACCACGGCATAACCCCCCCGGCAACGGCGATGCACCCCGGACACTGCGGCAAAAATATCGGTCTCATCGAGGCTCTGCGTACTCTGTGCCTGAAGTTCGTGGGCAAAGACGTTCAGCAGTACCTCGGAGTCGGATTCGGTATTGATATGACGGAGATCATCTCGAAATAGATCGCGTTTCAGTTCTTCGGTATTGGTCAGATTGCCGTTATGGGCCAGCGTGATGCCAAAAGGCGAATTGACATAGAAAGGCTGAGACTCGGCGGAACTTGAGAGTCCCGCAGTGGGGTAACGGACATGGCCGATTCCCATATTGCCTCGCAAGCGCAACATGTGGCGCTGCTGAAACACATCCCGGGCAAGGCCATTTTGTTTTCGCAAATGGAGTTTTTTGCCTTCGCAGGTCACGATGCCAGCAGCGTCCTGGCCACGATGTTGCAGAACCTGAAGCGCGTCGTAGAGACACTGGT
>JBAXSA010000069.1:0-10936 GCA_037130945.1 Pseudomonadota bacterium
CCCAAGGTCGATACCCTGAGCCTGTCCCGGCTGATACAGATGGATCCGGGACTGGCTGGACGCATTATACAGATCGCCAATAGCCCATTATTCGGCGGCTATGGCCGTATTGAAAACCTGCATGACGCGGTGGCACGCCTCGGCAGAAACACCTTGCGGGATTTCGTGACCGGCATCGTGTTGAAAAATGTCTTTAGAACCCATGAGAAAATCTTTCGTCAACGCCTCAAGGAGCTTTGGCACCACAGCACCCTGACGGCCTCCCTGTGCCAGGTTCTGGCACAACGGATTGGCATGATGGATTCGGGTCAGGCCATGCTGGCGGGCTTGCTTCACGACATAGGCATCCTACCGATCCTGCACTTTGCCATTCAACATCCCGCGCTGATCAACGATCCGGAGTTGCTCGATCAGCTGGTCAGTAGCATGCGTGGCGAATGCGGCCAGTACGCCCTGACCCATCTGGGATTTAGTCAGTCCCTCATTCAGGCCGCGATGAGCGCGGAGGATTGGTGGTGGGAATCCGGCAAGGATCAGGTGGAACTCGCGGATTTGGTCATCCTCGCCCAGATGCACAGTTATGTGGGCAGCCGCCATTTCTCCAGTCTGCCCAGATTCGATCAGATTCCGGCTTTTTCAAAACTGGGCAAGTTCAAGGTTCTGTCGCCCCACCAGTCTCTTAAAATTCTCGATGAGGCCAGCCGGGAGATCACTGAACTCCAGAAAATACTGGCCTGATGATGCAAAAACCCATGGACGAAGACATCCGCCTGCTACTCAACCGATTGGCTGATGGCGAGGCGCATTCCAGCTCGTCGCTGGCCACTCACCTCGGCACCTCCCCAGCGGTCATCCGGCATAAAATTCATCGGTTGCGCCAGCACTTTGGGATGGACATCACGACACGCCGTTCCCACGGCTATCAGCTGGCCTCACCCCTGGAATGGCTCGACCCGCAAACCATTCGTGATGGCCTGTCGGACACAGCCAGGGCGCTGCTTGGCGGGCTACGGATACTGTTCAGCGTGGACTCCACCAACCGTTGGCTCGTGCAACAAACTGGCCTGCCACAAGGCATGGCGTGTCTCGCCGAACACCAAACCCAGGGGCGTGGCCGCCAGGGCCGTTGTTGGGTTTCGCCGCTATCGGGCAACCTCTATCTCTCGCTCTCCTGGAACTTCCCGGCCCTTCTGCCTCAGTCGTCACTGGCTGGTCTCAGTCTGGCCGTCGGCGTGATGACCCTGGAAGCCCTGCAAAAAACCCAGAGCATCGAAGGACTCACCCTGAAATGGCCGAACGATTTGCTCTGGCAAGGCCTTAAACTGGGTGGATTATTGCTGGAAACCACCCGCGAGACCCATGGCCCAACCCGGTTGATCCTGGGGGTTGGCATTAACCTGAGGATGCCCGCCGGGGCGGGACAGAAAATCGATCAACCCTGGGTTGATCTGGCCAGGGTTTTTTCGCCCCACAACCCGCCCACCCGCAACCCTCTGGCGGCCATCCTACTGAATGCCTACCTGCCCGGCTTGCGCGATTATCCGACGCTGGGTCTGGAAGGCTATCTGGCGCGTTGGCGCGGGTATGACGCACTGGCCAACCGGCGTGTCACGGTTCGCCTAGGGGACAGGTCTCTTCAGGGTATTTGTCTGGGCATTGCCGATACCGGCGCGTTGCGACTTCTAACTCACACCGGCGAGCAGCAACTCCATGCGGGTGAAGTCCAGGTGCAAGGCTGACGAGATGGCGGCATTGCTGCTGGATCTTGGCAATAGCCGGCTCAAGGGGGGGGTATGGGATGGCCACACCCTCACGGCGGTACAGGCTTTTCCCCATCCCGCCACCGGCCAGGCATGGCCGTTGCCCACCCCTTGGCGCGCCGCCGCACTCGGTGGTATCCACCTGGCCAGCGTCGCCGGATCCGGGTTGACCCAGTGTCTTCAGTCCCAGTGCCAGCACACCTTGGGTATCTCACCCCGACAGCTAAAAACCACCCCGGCCGCACTGGGGGTTCGCAACGGCTATCGGGAGCCGCAGCGCCTGGGCATCGACCGGTGGCTCGCCATTCTGGCGGCCTTTCAGCAGCATGGGGGGCCGCTCGTGGTCGCGGACATGGGTTCCGCCGTGACCCTGGATCTGGTCACTCCAGCGGGTCAGCACCTCGGCGGATCCATCATTCCGGGTCTCGCCTTGATGGCTCGATCCCTCACGGAACGGATCAGCTTGCCAATCGTCGAAGATTGGGATCAGACCTATTTTCCGGGCAACAACACCCAAAGCGGTATCGCCACGGGCGCGGTGGAAGCCGTGGCGGGTCTCGTGGAACGTGCGACACGCTGGCTCGAGGCCAGGTACGGCCCGGCCATTCTGGTACTCACGGGCGGGGACGCGCCGATGGTGGCTCCGGCTTTGGCAGGGCATCCCCGTTGGATCCCTCACCTGGTATTGGAGGGCATGGGGATGCTAATTGACGTAGAGATCCCGCTTGGGTCTTGCGAATTATCAGACTCTCAGCAATTGGCTGAAACGGCTTAAGATTGGTGAGGGACTTTTGGCAAAAACTACCCACCTTTAAAACCCCGTAACAACCCTCACGACAAATCCTCCAGACGCCCCCTTTGCGCCATGAGGCTTTTCAGGGCGCGGCCTTGCTCCTCGAGCTTCGCACGTTCCTTCTCCACCACGGCGGCGGGTGCCCGGGCGACGAAGCCGGGGTTGGCTAGTTTGGCGGCGATGCGTTCGAGATCCTGGCTCAAACGGTCAATGTCCTTGGTCAGACGGACGCGCTCTGCGGCCACGTCGATCAGACCCGCCAGCGGGATCAGCACCTTCATGCCCCCCACTAGGGACAGGGCGGATTCCGGGGCCGTTTCCGACGTTATCAAGACCCGCACCGATTCCAGCCGGGCCAGGCTGTCCAGATAGCGGCGATGGGTTTTTAGGCGCCGCTGGTCGGCCTCGCTGGCCTCCTGCAACAACACCGGCACCGGCCGGGACGGGGCAATGTTCATCTCGCCCCGGATGCGCCGGATCCCCAGAATGAACTGCATGACCCACGCCATGTCGGCCTCAGCCTCGCTGTCGATCAGCGGCTCCAACGCCACCGGGGTGGCTTGACGCATCAGGGTCTCGCCCGCCACACCCGCCAAGGGCGCGGCACGCTGCCAGATCTCCTCGGTTATAAAAGGGATCAGTGGATGGGCGAGCCGCAACAGAGTTTCCAATACCCGCACCAGAGTGCGGCGAGTGCCGCGCCGGGCCTCTGGCGTGGCCAGGGGGTCATTCAAGACCGTCTTGGTTAGCTCCAGATACCAGTCACAGTATTCGCTCCAGGTAAATTCATGGAGAGTTTGGACCACAAGATCAAAACGATAGCTATCGAGGGACTCGACGACCCTCTGGATGGCCTGTTGCTGACGCGACAGGATCCAGCGGTCGGCAAGCGATAGTGTGACGGCCTCGCCACCCTGCCCACAGTCCTGTCCTTCGCTGTTGGTCAAGACATAGCGGGCGGCATTCCAGAGTTTATTGCAGAAATTGCGATAGCCTTCGGTACGGCTGAGATCAAAATTGATGTCGCGCCCGGTCGAGGCCAGCGCGGCAAAGGTAAAGCGCAGCGCGTCGGTACCAAAACTCGGGATGCCTTGGGGGAAATCGGTGCGAGTCTGTTCGGCGATCTTCTTGGCCAGATGGGGCTGCATCATCCCGGTGGTGCGCTTGTTGACCAGGGTCTCGAGATCGATGCCGTCGATCAGATCGATCGGATCGAGGACATTGCCCTTCGACTTCGACATCTTCTGGCCATGGGCGTCACGCACCAGGCCGTGAATATAGACCTCGCGAAACGGCACATCTCCCATGAATTTCAGCCCCATCATGATCATCCGGGCTACCCAGAAAAAAATGATGTCAAACCCCGTCACCAGCACGCTGGTGGGATAGAAGGTCTTGAGACGTTCGGTGTCATCCGGCCAGCCGAGCGTCGAAAAGGGCCAGAGCGCCGAGGAAAACCAGGTGTCCAGCACGTCCGGATCTTGCGCCAGGGAATCATCGGCGGCCAGCCCGTGGCGTTCCCGCACCTCACCCTCTGAACGCCCGACATAGACATTACCGGCCTCGTCATACCAGGCGGGAATCCGGTGGCCCCACCAGATTTGCCGGCTAATACACCAGTCCTGGATGTTGCGCATCCAGTCAAAATAGGTGTTTTTCCAGTTGTCCGGCACGAAGCGAACGCGGCCTTCCTCGACTGCCGCCAGCGCAGGTTTTGCCAGCGGCCCAACCCGCACATACCATTGGTGGGTGAGAAACGGCTCGATCACCGCGCCCGAGCGATCCCCACGGGGCACCATGAGTTTATGATCAGCAATCTGCTCGACCAGTCCCAGGGCGGTGAGATCGGCGACGATCCGCCGGCGCGCCTCATAACGATCTAACCCAACATAGACCCTGGGCAACAGTTCTCCTTCCTCCGGGGCATTGACGCGAATCGCGGCGTCCACCGTGAAAATATTGACGAGGCCGCCATGCGGCTGCCCGGCAATGGCATTTTCATCCTGGTGCCGCAGCCACACCTGATAGTCGTTGAAATCATGGGCCGGGGTGATTTTTACACAGCCTGTACCAAAGGCCGGGTCGACGTACTCATCGGCAATAATGGGAATGCGACGGCCCGTCAGGGGCAGTTCAACGAATTCCCCGAGCAGATGGATATAACGCGGATCGCCAGGGTGTACGGCGACGGCGCAATCCCCGAGCATCGTCTCCGGGCGGGTGGTCGCCAGTACCAAATGGCCCTGGCCGTTGACCAGGGGATAACGCAGGTGCCAGAGATATCCGGCTTCCTCTTCGGACAGCACTTCGAGATCCGAGACGGCCGTGTGTAACACCGGATCCCAATTCACCAATCGCTTGCCCCGATAGATCAGACCTTCCTCGAACAGGCGGACAAACACCTCCTGCACCGCCCGGGACAGCCCTTGATCCATCGTGAAACGCTCATGCTCCCAATCGAGCGACGCCCCCATGCGCCGCAGTTGCCGGGTGATGGTGCCGCCGGATTGTTGTTTCCAGTCCCACACCCGCTGGATGAAGGCGTCACGACCCAGATCATGGCGGGTTTGCCCCGAGGCCGCGAGCAGGCGCTCGACCACCATCTGGGTGGCAATGCCGGCGTGATCCGTGCCGGCCTGCCATAGGGTGGATTGTCCTTTCATGCGGTGGTAACGAACCAGGGCATCCATCAGGGTATCTTGAAAGGCATGACCCATATGCAGGCTGCCCGTGACATTGGGCGGTGGGATCATGACGCAATAGGCATCCTGTCCGTTCCTGGCGGGTGCAAACCAGCCGCGGGCCTCCCAGGTCTCGTACCAGCGTTGTTCAATCGCGTGGGGGTTGTAAGTCTTGTCCATAATGTCCGTCGAAGCTGTCGGGAAAACTGGGGATTATAACGACCCATCAACAGGAATTGCCCGAATTGGTACAGGCATGATCGACCGCTTTGACCGGACACCCCCTAGTTTAGATCATGAGGAACCTGTCATATCAGTTATAATCACGGGTCGCCATTGAGCTTCACAGACGGTTCCCGCCAACACGAGAGACAAAACGCCGATGAGAAAAACCCTGCTTGCCACCCTATTTTTAAGCCTCGTGATGGTACCCGCCTTTGCCGAGACTCCCCTCAAGATTGCCATTACCGGGCCATTTTCCGGCGGCTCGGCACCCATGGGGACTTCCATGCGGGATGGTGCCAAACTGGCGATTGCTGAAATCAATGCCGCAGGTGGCATCGAGATGGGCAAACAAAAACTCAAGCTGGAAATCATCGAGCGCGACGACGAGGCCAAGAACGAGCGAGGAGCCTTGATTGGCCAGGAATTGGCTTCGATGAACGATCTTTCCGGCGTGATTGGCACGGTCAACACGGGGATCGTGCTGGCAGGCGACAAACATCTCCAGGAAAAAGGCATCACCAAGATCATTACCCCGGCCGCAGGTTCGGCATCCATGACCCAGTGGAGCAAGGCGGGAGTGGCGGATCTCTCGATCTTTCGTTTTGCCGCCCATGACGGCATCCAGGCGTTGATGGTGGTGGAGGAGGCCATGCACCGTGGCTTCACCAAGGTAGCGATCCTCCACGATGCCACCAATTACGGGGTTTCAGGCCGAGACGATTTGGTAGCCCAGATCAAGCAGCATGGGAATCGTTTGCAGATCGTCGCCACTGAAAAATTCAATATCGGCGACAAGGACATGACCGCCCAGTTGTTACGCGCCAAGTCGGGTGGGGCACAGGCAATCATGATCTGGGGGATCGGGCCCGAGCTGGCGGCTGTCGCCAACGGCCTGGCCAAGTTGGGGATGGCGGTTCCCCTGATCGGGGGGTGGACGCTGTCGATGTCCAATTTCATCGATAACGCCGGTGCCAATGGCAATGGCACTCTGATGCCCCAAACCTTCATCGAGGATCCCATCACGCCCAAGGTCAAGCACTTCATCGAGAGCTATCACAAAACCTACGGCGTGACCCGTATACCCTCTCCGGTATCCGCCGCCCAAGGATACGACGCGGTGCTGCTATTCGCGGCGGCGGTCAAACAGGCACAAAGTACCGATACCCATCAAATCAAGGCAGCCCTAGAGGCGCTTCGCGAACCCGTCGAGGGGGTGATTACGACCTGGAAACGCCCCTATCAGAAGTGGAATCCGGCCGATGTGGAAACCCACGAGGCCTTCCGCCGGGCGCAAGTTGTGATGGGCCGGGTTCAAGATGGCCGGGTGGTGTTTGCCAACACGAGCGACCGGGATCGTCTCATCCAGGAGGCCGGTCAAAAACCCTGAGGACAGAGCCCGGCTGATAAAAAACCCTCGTGGACGTTTTAATCATCGTCCAGATGGCCGTCAGCGGGGCTCTGATGGGTCTGGTGTATGCCCTGATCGCCTACGGATTTCAGCTGACCTACGCCACCAGCAAGTCCATCAACTTCGGCCAGGGGGAGTTGGTGATGCTGTCGGCCTGTTTCAGTCTGTCCCTGATGACATGGGGGCTGCCCTACGGCTGGATGATTCCCGGTGGCATGTTGTTTGGGGCATTGCTGGGCCTGTTCGTGGAACGTGCCGGAGTGCGTTTTGCTCTGGAACAAAAGACCGAGGGCTGGATTCTTCTGACCATCATTCTCGGCCTCTTCGGCTTTTCCACTGCTGAGAATCTTTGGGGTCGCGACGACCGGCCGTTTCCCACGCCCATTTCGTCCGACCCTTGGGAAATTGCTGACATTCGCATCACGCCAGTCGAGGTATCGGTTGCCCTGGGGGTCTTCGCGGTGATGGCTCTGATCGAATTTTTCAAGCGTCAAACCCTGCTCGGTAAGGCCTTTGCCGCCGTCGCCGCAGATCGTGACGCAGCCGAACTCATGGGCATTTCGGCCAATCACACCATTCGTTTGTCATACGCCCTCTCCGGCATGGTATCGGCATTGGCGGGGATCCTCGTCTCACCCATTACCACCGTCGGGCCGACCATGGCCTCGGCACTGATTCTCAAAGCCTTTTCGGTCGCCGTGGTGGCAGGGCTGGAATCGAGTGCTGGCATTGTGGTGGTGGGCATGTTTTTGGGCACCCTGGAAAGCCTGTCGAGTTTCTATCTTGGCAGCGGCTGGCGCGAAGCCCCGGGACTGGTGCTGTTGATCCTGGCTCTGGCGATTCGCCCCACGGGTCTTTTTGGCACTCAAAGCATCCGCAAGGTCTGAGAATTGTACGAACATCGCCGGATCCTGTGGAAACGCCTGCTCTGGGTTCACGGTACCGAGGTCATCACCTTTGCCCTGCTCGCCACCCTACCCTTCACGGTCAACAATCCCTATGCCCTGGGCTTGCTCACCCTGATGGCGATCTATGGGATCACCCTCATCGGTCTGGATATTACGGTCGGCTATCTGGGCCAGGTCAATCTTGCCCAGGCCGCCTTTCTCGGCTTGGGCGCTTACACCGCAGGCCTGAGCGTCACCCACATGGACGCCGGGATGCTGGGTGCCCTGGCCCTGTCGGGTCTGGTAGGTGGAGTATTGGGAGGCCTGCTGGCGCTACCTTCGCTACGCCTGGACGGCCCGCAATTCGCCCTCTCGACGCTGAGCTTTTCCGCCCTCACCACCACCGTTTTAAACGAATGGGAATCCCTCACGGGGGGCGCACAGGGTTTGGTGATCATCCGGCCTGGACTGTTCGGATTGGCTCTCGACGCCAAGGGTTTTTACTGGCTGTGCCTGATCCTCTTTGGCCTGGTTTGGCTGACCCTTCGCAATCTTCTCTCGTCGCAATGGGGACGGGCCTTCGAGGCGCTTCGTGATAGTCCCATCGCAACCGATGCGATGGGGATTGGCGCTTATCGCCACAAGGTAGCGGCCTTTGCCCTGGGATCCGGATTGGGGGGGCTGGCGGGGGGTCTATACGCCTTCAATTTTCAGTATCTACAGCCTCAAAGTTTTACCTACGAGTTGATGGTCATCCTTTTGCTGGGGGTGGTCTTAGGGGGTAGAAAAAACCTCTGGGGTGCCTTTGCCGGGGCTGCCCTGATTGTATTGTTACCCAATCTCCTTTCCAATCGCGGGTTGTTTCAACTCCTGGCATTGACGGGTCTAATACTGGCCCTTTTCGCCGGTGGATGGGGACTCTGGACAAAGAAAACACCGCCGTTTCAGGCAGTGGCCCCCATTCTGGCGATGGGGCTTCTGGTCGGGGGTGGACTTTGGGTGGATAACACCGAAGATTGGCGAAAAGCCATCTTTGCCTTGATGTTGTTTTCGGTGGTGGTGGGTTTACCAGAGGGCGTGATGGGTTTTACTGGCCGTTTTCTGAGCCGTCAATTGCGCCTTGAACCCCCGCCATTGGCACCGGCGGAGATCCTTGACAGAGTTCTGCCGCCTCGCTCAACATCGGGTCATGCGCTATTGGAACTGCACGATTTACAACGTCACTTTGGGGGCATACGAGCCGTCGATGGGATTTCCATGACACTACGAGCGGGTCAGGTACAGGGTCTCATTGGCCCTAATGGCTCCGGGAAAAGCACCTTGGTGAATGTCATCACGGGCTTGTATCCTCCATCGGCTGGCCATAGCCGTTTACAGGGTCAGCTTTTACCTACTGGCAGTCTGTTTCGAGTCGCCCAACGAGGCATCGCTCGCACCTTTCAGAACTTGCAGTTATTTTCGGAACTGTCGGCACTCGACAATATCAAAGTGGCTCTGCGCGGGGCTTATCGACGCCCGCTGCCCATCATATTGTTGGGTTTTGGCAAAAACGAGGAACGTCGCGCTCAGGCCGCTGCCCTATCCCTGCTGACATTCGTGGGTCTTCAAACAGAGGCTTTGATGTTGGCCAAGGGTATGACTTATGGCAACCAAAGATTACTAGAGATTGCCCGGGCTCTGGCCCGCCGGCCGGATTTATTGATCCTCGATGAACCTGCTGCGGGTTTGGCACACGCCGATGTCATCCGCCTAATTGACCTCATCCGCGATATCCGTCGACGCGGAATCAGCGTTCTGTTGATCGAGCATCACATGGATGTTGTTACCGAGCTGTGTGATGTCGTAACGGTTCTGGATGGAGGGCGAGTGGTTGTCACCGGGACACCCGAGGAAATCAAGCGCCATCCCCGAGTCATTGCCGCCTACTTGGGCAGTCCCGGAGACGATGGGGTACCGGCATGCTGACAGTTGAAGATATCCACGCCGGATACGGCACCAGCGAGGTACTCAAAGGTGTTTCGCTCACTATCCCAAGGGGCTCTGTCGTTGCGTTGATGGGTGCCAACGGTGCCGGCAAGACCACCACCCTGCGAGCGATTTCTGGACAATTGTTGCCCAGTCGTGGACAAGTATGCTTCAACGGCAAACTGGTACAAGGGTTGCCGGCCTCACAAATCGCCCGCTTAGGCCTTGTCCACGTCCCGGAGGGGCGACGGGTGTTTCAACCATTGTCCCTGGAAGACAACTTGCTACTGGGTGCCTATCCCCGGTTACCCAAGCTATGGGGATTTCGTCTCCGCGCCAGCGCTGATCTGACAAGAATCTATGAGTTATTGCCACGCCTTTACGAACACCGCCATCAATTAGCCGGTACCCTGTCCGGGGGTGAACAACAGATGCTAGCCATTGGCAGAGCCTTGATGGCTAGGCCAAATATGATAATGCTTGATGAACCTTCAATGGGGTTGGCACCCGTGATCGTCCAGGAAGTCTTCAAAATTCTTCACAACCTTAAGGTGGCAGGGATCACTCTCCTACTGGTAGAGCAGTTTGCCAAGAGTGCCTTGGCAATCGCAGACTACGCTTATGTGATGGAGAGAGGCCGGATCGCCCTCTCCGGCTCTCCTGACAGGATGTACCGCGACGAACGAACGCTGACAGCCTATCTTGGCTAAATTTATCGCAAATCGACAACCGCTGATCCTGACCGAACCTTATGTAATTCACAGTTGACCACGAAAAAAATCAGTCGATCAGTCTAAATCTTCTGAAGGTTCTGTTCTCAAAAAAACAGACTTGCCAACTTCAGACAGACATAAGGTCACCCGACGGAAAAAACTAACGATCAACCAACTCAACAAACGCCATAGGTGCGGTATCACCGCTCCTGTAGCCATTCTTAAGTATTCTCATATATCCACCTGGTCTGGTGTAATACTTTTTACCCAACACATCGAAAAGCTTGCTTACCGCCGTCCGGCTCCGAATTCTGGAGTAAACCAGACGCCGACGGGCAACATTATCATCTTTGGATAAGGTTATAATACGATCAACAAAACGTCTCAGTTCCTTTGCCTTGGGAAGAGTTGTATGAATGGCTTCATGCATTATCAAAGAAACCGCAGCGTTTCTCATCATAGATCGCCTATGAGATGCGTTTCTAGATAACTGCCTTCCTGCAC
>JBAXSA010000070.1:0-10934 GCA_037130945.1 Pseudomonadota bacterium
TAGGGGTGGTCACCGTAGAGGTGCTTGAGAAATTGCCGTTTGCCGAGGGCACCTGGATCCTGCTCGATTTGCTTGAGCGCCACGAGCATTCCTTGACGCTTGCGCTCGATGTCGGGAGCGGCGAAACGCGGGCGCGTCAAAACCGCCGTCAGACTCTCCAGGGCAGTTTCCAGCGCCTTGGGCTCAACCAGCGTGCGCAGGGATATCCAGGCCATGTCCCGCAAGGCACCTTGGCCAATCTGGACACCCGCATTGGCGTTGCGTTCGGCAAACTGATCGGCGTTCCAGTCCCCCGCGCCCTCGACGAGCAGGGCATTGGTCAGGGTGGAAAGCCCCGGCAGCGCAACGCTCTGGGCGCTACCCGCATCAAAGACGATGCGGATATCCAGCATCCTGGGTTCGGGCGCGGCCACGAATAATACCCGGCTACCGGCCGTGGTTTGCCAGGAGGCGAGGGGGGAGGTCTCGCCCGCCCAAGGCCAGCAGAGTGCCAGACAGAACCCCAGAAGCCTGATGTGATGTGGTTTAACGAACATGGTGTGAACCCTCCAATTCCTGATGGCCGGAGCGGGCCTCGCCTTGCATTGGCAAGGGTTCGAGGCGGGCCAGGGTTTGATTGTCGTCGGTGAGAAATTCACGCGCCACGGCCTGAACCTGCTCAGGAGTCACCTCGCGCAACCGGTCGACGTACTGATCCACCCATTGCCAGGGAAGACCGACGGCCTCAAAGGAACCCATCAGCATCGCCTGATAAAACACCGAATCCTGCTGATAGACATGCTTGGCAATCTCTTCTGACCGCACCCGTTCCAGTTCGGTCGCATCCAGGGGTTCGGTCTTGATGCGTTCGACGATCTCCCGCCAGGCCCGCTCGAGGTCATCCAGGTTATGTTGCGGCGTCGGGGTGGCGGCAAAGGTAAAAATATCCTCCAGGCGCTGGAAGGCGCTGTAATCAACCTCCGCCGATACCGCTATCTGGCGGGCGCGTACCAACTCGCGCGGCAAGCGGGCACTGGGGCCTTCACTCAAGAGCGAGGACAGCATCTCCAGGGCATAGGGTTTCCAGGCCTCGTTGGTGGTCTTGAGAACCGGCACCCGATAGCCGATGAGGAGATAGGGCTGCTTGGCGGGTACCTTCACCACCAGGCGCTTGCTCCCCCGCTGGGCGGGGTCATGGCGGGGTTTGACCGTCGGCAAGGGTTCAGAACCCAGCACACCGAAGTATTGACGAGCCAGCGCCAGCACGGCCTCCGGCTCAACATCCCCCACCACCACCAGGATGGCGTTGTTGGGCGCGTACCAGCGGCGATACCAGGCCTTGAGGTCGTCAGCGGTCATGGCATCAAGGTCGCTCATCCAGCCAATCACCGGATGGCGGTAGGGAGACACCTGATAGGCCGTGGCCTGGAAAGATTCCAGGGTCAGGGCCGTGGGTTTGTCTTCGGTGCGCAAGCGGCGCTCTTCCTTGACGACCTCGATTTCCTTGGCAAATTCCCCGGCATCCAGGCTCAGATGGCGCATGCGATCAGCTTCGAGATCAAAGGCCACGGCCAGGCGATCCCGGGCGAGCGTCTGGAAATAGGCGGTGTAGTCCTGGCTGGTAAAGGCATTTTCCTCGCCCCCATTTTCCGCGATGATGCGCGAGAATTCATTCGGGCCATGCCGCTGGGTACCCTTGAACATCATATGTTCCAGGGCGTGCGAGATGCCCGTCAGGCCCTCCTGCTCGTACCCGGATCCCACCCGGTACCAGACCTGGGACGTGGCAATCGGTGCGCGGTGATCTTCCTTCACGATCACCCGCATGCCGTTTTCCAGCGTGAAATCCTGCGTGTTGCCCCCAGCACTGGCGAGGTTCACCCACCCCAAAAAAAGTCCCATACCCAATGTCCAACGTACCATCGGTACCTCCCGTGGATTGTCTGATCCTCTAAAGCTTTGGAATCGTGTTACTAAAAACACCTGCTAAGGATGCCACACCACCCGCTTGCCAACCAAGCTGGCGACAGTGGGCGAGGAACCTTGACGGAATCAAAAGACCGTGAGCATACTGCCACGCGCAGCCGCCAGCCTGCCCATCTATCCTGTTCACACCATCACCCTAACGTTGAGAGTTTTTATGCCAACACACCAAGATTTTGCCAAAAGTGTCCTGTTTTGTCTGCTCGTCACCGCCCTGCCTTTTTGGGCGGTTGCCGATTCTCCCGCCGAGCGTGCCCTCCACAGCCGCGAGGATCTGATGAAGGATATGGGCAAACACATGAAGGCGCTCAAGAAAGCCCTTGGCGATGGGATGGATGCCAAAAGCGTGGCAGAACACGCGAAGGGCATGGCCACGCTGACCAAAACCCTTGCCAGCGATCTGAAATCGCTGTTTCCGGCGGGTTCCGACCAGGGCGATACCGAGGCTAAGCCCTTGATCTGGAAACAGTGGGACAAGTTTGATCAGGCCGCCCAAGCCGCCGCCACCAAGGGCGCGGCCCTACTGGATGCCAGTACCCGCAGTCAAGCCGCCGATCTCCAGCCTGCCTACCAGGCGCTAGGTGAAACCTGCAAGACCTGCCATAAAGATTATCGGGCGGAAAAATGAGTTTAATGATGTGAGAATAAAAAGGGCCATACCCCATTTTTGCAGTTTGCTAGGTCTCTTGGGCGGACTCGCGCCAGCCTGGGCAGGTGCCACACCCGCCGAGGATCTTGTTCGTCAGGGGGAATATATCTTCCGGCTGGGGGGCTGCCAGGGTTGTCATACCGACAGTGCCAACCAGGGTGCGCCACTGGCGGGGGGGCGTGCGCTGGAAACGCCCTTTGGTACCTTCTATACCCCCAATATCACCCCCGACCCTATCCATGGCATAGGCAAATGGAGCGAATACGATTTCGTCCATGCCATCACCCAGGGGATGGGTTCAGCCGCCGGCCAGGGGATTGCTTCTGGTACGGGTCACTATTTTCCGGTTTTTCCCTACCCGGCCTATACGCATATCAGCCGCGGTGATCTCCATGCCCTGTGGATTTACCTGCGAACGGTTCCCCCTGCGGCTCACACCAATAAACGCCATGATACTGCCTGGTATCTTCTGCCGGGGGCGAGTTGGGCTTGGCAATTGCTGTTTTTCAAGCATGGTGCCGATCCAGGTCAGGCGGCCCAGCCGGAGCAATCCGCCGCCCAGCGCGGCGAATATATTGCCAAGGCATTGGCCCACTGCGAGGAATGCCACACCCCTCGCACCCGATTCGGCACACTGGATCAGGGTTTGTCCTACGCGGGGACGCAGCAAGGCCCGGAAGGCGCGGTGGTGCCCAACATCACCCCGGATCCGAAAACCGGCATCGGCCAGTGGGCTCAGGCCGATCTCTTGGATTTCTTCAAGGACGGGGGATTGCCCAATGGCGACTATACGGGCGGGCTGATGGCCGAGGTTATCGACAACGGCCTAAAATATCTGACCCGGGAGGACGCAGAGGCGTTGGCCACCTACATCAGGAACCTGCCGCCTATTGAACACGCCGTCAGCCGGAAGAAAAAGACCGCCGCTTCGCCGAAGCCCTGAGGGCAGCTTTTTCAATTCCCCCTCTCCACCTGATCGCGGTGAAGAGAGGGGGGAGGAGGAAAACCCAGGGGGGTTAGCGTTGAGCGGCTAGAAACTCCAGCAGATCGCCACGGTCGCTGGCCTTGGCTAGCCCGTCATATTTCATCTTGCCGCCGGAAACAACCTCCTTGGGATGCGTGATATAAGCATCGAGTTTGTCGCGGCTCCAGGTGATGCCGCTGTTCTTCATGGCATCGGAATACTTGCCGAAATCGGCAATCGTTCCGGCCTTGCGCCCCACCACGCCAAATAGCGAAGGCCCCTTCTTATTCTTGCCGGCCTTGGCGGCATGGCAATCGCCGCATTCCTCTTCAAAGACGCTCAGTCCCTTCCCCGCATCGCCTGCGTGGGAAAAACCGGGTGCTACCAGCAGCAGCGCCAACAGTAAAGATTTCAAATTTTCTTGTTGCATAACCATAAATAAAACCATCACACCTCAAAAAGCCGTCCAAAGAAACCCAAACAGGGTGTTGTTGTCGCTGGCGTCGCGGCCGGAACCATCATAGTCGCGGCTGGCACCATTGAACTTGCCATAGGCTGTGTATTGCAGACCCAGCCGGACATTGGCCCAGGGGGCACCCCAGGAATTCTCTTTGCCAAACCGAGTCCAGTCAGCCTGCACCGTCCAGCCATTGCTGTTGGGACTGCCGTTCAGACTGCCACTGTCGGGCTCGGGGGCGTACAGGCCGCCATCGCTATCGCCGTTGATGTTGAAATAGCCAAGTGTCACACCATAGCTTTGGTCAAAATGATACGAGCCGCCGAGATCCAGACGATCAAGCTTTCCCTTACGGTTCTCTGCCGCGCCGAGGTCGTAACTGGCATCGCGCGTCTGATCTTCATGTAGATAGCTGCCATGGAGGGTGAAAATATGCTGGCGATTACCCAGCCACTGATACCAGCCGTCGAGGCCAATGTCCTGGTATTTGTCGGTGCGCGAGGTGCCATCCTGCTTGAGTGCCGACTGCATGGCCACGAGACCACCGCCAAAGGCCTGTTTGCGCAGATCCTTGAAATAGCCAATGCGGGCGTAGGGCGACAGGCCATCGAGACGGATCGCCTTGGTAATGTTGAAGGCCTTGAGGGTGTCGTAGGAAGATCCGCCATAGGCACCCAGTTCAGCGTAGATCGAATCGTTCCACAGGCCATAGAGGGACGCCCCCAGTACCTGCTGACCCAAACCGCCGTTTAATAACGGCGCGGCCGCCGGGCCCGGTGCCAATTCCGATCCCATGTAGGGGAAACGCCAAGCGGGCTGGGTATTGAAGGGATCCTGCACGGTGGGATTGTTGTTGAGGGTCACCCCGACCAGGGTTTCTGTATCACCCAGCTTGAGGTTTTGGGTAAAACGCAGATCCAGGTTGTCTAGAGCGACCTTGCGCTCGATGCCCGAATAGGTGACCTGGGTGAAGGAACCCAGGTGATCGGTCAGACGGCCCGCCAAAAAACCCGAGACTTCCTGAATGACGGTGTTGTCGTTGGGGCCCGCATGGGGGCCGGCATCGCCGGATTGATCTTTGCTGGTATGTGTCGATGAGGCCACCAGCATCCCCGAGAGGGGAACCAGGGGGCCCTTGCCATTGGATTCGGTATAGCCCTCCAGCTTGAATTTCATGCCATAGGGGGTGAGTTGGGGCCCAAAGCTCCCTATATGGCAGGTGGCGCATTCCTGCCCGGTTTGCCGACTAAAACTGGGTACCGCCTGGGCGGGTAGTGTTTGGAGTGCCCATAGGCCGATGCCGCCGGCCAGCGTGGCCAGGCAGCGCAGGGAAGTTATGGTCTGAAACATAAAAATAATAAAGCTCCGAAAGGCGGAAGATGACTCGAAAGTGGCCCATCTTAAACTTATTTCTTGAATCAGGGAGGATGCCACGGTGTTGGGGAGGCCCGCTTTCAGTGGAAAGTTCCCTGACTCTCCATGCCACTATTTAGGGGTGTGTGCTGGAACGGATCAGGCACTCGGCAGGAATACCCAGGGTTTCGTGGAGTTTGCGAATCATAGCGAGTGTCAGTGGACGGGTGCGGTTGAGTACCTCATATACGCGATTGCGCCGGCCAATCATGGGTTCCAGATCCTTGGCACGGAGACCTGCCTGCTCCATGCGGAACTTGATGGCATCAATGGGATCGGGCAAATCGATTGGGAAGTTTCTCGCCTCAAACACCTGGACGAGAGTACTCAAAACGTCCAGACGATCCCCCTCCGGTGTGCCCAGTGCCGGATCGTCTGTCATCAGATCGGCAATCTCTTTAAGCGCGACCCTGTAATCATCCATGCTGCGGATGGGTTTAATATCCATGCGTCTACTCCATTTCCACGGTTTCGGCGTCCACGGCGTCCACGGCGTCGTATTGCGCATGTGTGCCGACAAATTTTACATATACAACACCCGTGCGATAAGCCACGGCGACAATCAGGCGGTAGGTGCCGCCTTTGATATTGAACACCACGCGACAGTTCTTAAGGATGCTTGCCGACCGGTACTGTGCCTTGATGTCCGAGGGTTGCCGCCATACGGCATTTCCAGCATCCTCGACCCAAGCCTTCAACGGCTGTTCCGCATCGGGGTGAATCATCCAGAAATCTCGCAGGGCTCGGATGGCAACAACTCGCATGGTGTCATACTAGTCCCAATGTGGGACTTAAACAAGACAGAAGCGTGATTCTAAGTAGGTAAAATTCCTTGTTTCCGCCTGGTCGCGGATAATGGGGGGACGCATTCGGAAGCTTTGAGAGGTATTGAACATGTTTGGATTTGGCCGCCGCAAGGCAGAACCCGGTATTGCCCCCGATGCCCCGCCAGAACCCCGGCGTCCTGGCTGGTTTGATCGTCTCAAGGCTGGGCTGTCGCGTACCCGAGCCACGCTCGGTGGTGGATTGGCCAATTTTTTTCGCGGCCGCACAGCGATTGATGAGGCGTTCCTGGAGGAACTCGAAACCCGCCTGATCAGCGCGGATCTCGGCGTGGAAACCACCAGGGTCATCATCCAGGATCTGACGAGTCGGGTGAAGCGGCGCGAATTGCAAGACACCCAGGCCCTTGTGGCTGTCCTCAAGCAACAGCTCACCGCCATTCTTGCCAAGACCGTCACCCCGGTGCGCGAAGCCATCCCGGGGCGGCCCCAAGTGATCCTGATGGTTGGAGTCAACGGTGCCGGCAAGACCACGACTATTGGCAAATTGGCCAAGCGCCTGCAACAGGAGGGAAACCGGGTGATGCTGGCGGCCGGGGATACCTTCCGCGCCGCCGCAGTGGAACAACTGCGGGTCTGGGGCGAACGCAACGACGTGCCGGTGATCGCGCAACAAAGCGGTGCCGATTCCGCCTCGGTCTGTTTTGATGCCCTGCAAGCCGCCACCGCTCGGGGTTTTGATGTCCTGCTGGCCGACACCGCCGGGCGTTTGCACACCAAGACCCACCTCATGGACGAACTTGCCAAGATCGCCCGGGTGCTTAAAAAAATTGATCCGGATGCCCCTCACGAGGTGATGCTGGTGGTGGACGCGAGTACCGGCCAGAATGCCCTCCATCAGGCGCTGCAATTCCACGCCACGGTGGGACTCACCGGTATTACCCTGACTAAGCTCGACGGTACCGCCAAGGGCGGTATCCTGTTTGCTATTGCCAATCGGCTGGGGGTACCCATTCGTTTCATCGGCGTGGGGGAAGGGATTGACGACCTCCAGCCCTTCGATCCGGAGGCCTTTGTCAACGCCCTGTTCGAGGATTAGAACACCTGGGTCAACGGGCTGTACCGGAACGGTCAACGAGGGACAGTTGTTCGCACAGCGACTGGAAATGGAGGGGATCACTACGGCCGAACAGAGGATCATGACCCATCGGCACCTGCTCTTCCAAGATCCGCCAGTCCTCATTGGTGAGCGCGTCTTCAGACATTGGAAAAATCTCGCGTTCCTCCGAAAGAAGGTGCTGGCGATTGGTTTGAACGAATTCATCCCCCAACAGTTCCACTTCCTTGCGAGGAATCACTTGGCCTTGCAGGATGCCTTCCAGCATCTGGCGAAAACGCCGGGTCAGACCATCGAGGCTTTGATGTTCCTCAATGATGCGCGAAAGCGCCGGTGTCGACCGTCCGAGCCGATGGATTAAGATCTCATAGAGCAGATACTCGCTCGGATGATGCACCTGATCGGCATACATTTCGACATAGGCCAGAACCTCCACCATGACGTCAAGGTTCAATGCTTGACCGCTCCGGAATCGCTGCATCTGTCCTTCCATGATGACTAGCACACGATCCAGATTGACATGATCTTGCCGTAATTTTTCGAGTAACGCAGCCATAGCATTTCCATTTCAAATGGTTAAAAGTGCCATAAAATATCCGCCATGATGCCAGGATTTCAAGGGGGATGCTCGACACAAAAATCTGGGGCATGATACTCAATCATACCTTCCCCTCGGCGGGGCAGAGGGGAGGACGATCCTCCGGCCAATTAGAGTTCGCTCTCGTTGCTCGCGCCGATCTGGCATAATTGACCCATATCTTCAACCAAACTTGGGAGAGACAGCCATGCCACAGCACGATGAAAACGACGATTTGGAAGATCTGGATTCAGACCTCGACGAGGAAGACGATGCCACCCTCGAACCTTACGATGAGGACGATGACGATGATGATGAGGACGATGATGACTGGGAAAACGGTGAGGAAGCCATGGATTCCGGGGAGTTGGATGACCTTCTCGACGAGCCAGACGACGATGATGACGATGAAGACGAGGAAGATTATGAGGAAATAGACTTCGAAGAAGACGACCGATGAGGGGCCGGACAGACATGGCAGCGCGTCTTGGTGCGCTCCGGGTCTCCACACGGTCAGGATCATAGTTATGAACGATGCAACGATTACTTTTATTGGTGGTGGCAACATGGCCACCAGCCTCCTCGGTGGGCTGATCGCGGATAACTATCCCGTCCACCAGCTCCTGGTGAGTGAGCCAGACCCCGGCCAGCGCGCCAAGCTGGCCTCGCTGTTTGCCATTCAACCGGTCTCATCCAATGTCGATGCTATCGCCACGGCCGATGTGGTGATCCTTGCCACCAAACCGCAAGCACTCGCGGAGGTGTGCCGCGAACTGGCAGCCGTCGTGCAAATCCGTCGCCCGCTGGTGATCTCCATCGCCGCCGGAGTGCGGGTGGAACACCTGCAGCGCTGGCTGGGCGGGGGGGTGGCCCTGGTGCGCACCATGCCCAACACCCCCGCCATGATCCAGGCCGGGGCCACGGCCCTGTACGCCGCCGAAGGCGTCACGGAGGATCAGCGCAATCAGGCAGAGACCGTGTTGCGGGCGGTGGGCATCACCCAGTGGGTGGATCAGGAAGACCTGATCGATGCCGTCACCGCCGTCTCCGGCAGTGGCCCCGCCTATTTCTTTCTGGTGATGGAGGCGATCGAAGCCGCAGCCCTGCGTCTTGGACTGCCCCCCGGCACCGCCCGCTTGCTGACCCTCCAGACCGCCTTGGGGGCGGCCCGGATGGCCATCGAGAGTAGCGATTCCCCAGCCGTGCTGCGCCAGAAGGTCACCTCGCCCGGCGGCACCACCGAACGCGCCCTGGCGTGCCTGGAGGCAGGCGATCTCCGGCAGATGTTCGATACGGCGCTGGAGGCGGCCCGTGATCGCTCGGTTGAGTTATCACGGCTCTTGGGGGATGCCTGATGGGCAGCACCTATCTTTCCAACCCGCTGGTCTTTCTGGTTCAGACCCTGTTTGGCTTTTACACGGTGCTGGTGCTGCTGCGTTTTCTTCTGCAAACCGTCCGGGCTGATTTTTATAACCCTCTATCGCAGTTTATAGTCAAGTTCACCTCGCCCCTGCTGCACCCGCTGCGCCGGATCATTCCCGGCTGGGGTGGGTTCGATTGGGCGGCCCTGGTGCTGGCCTGGGGCCTAAAATCCCTGGAGCTTTTTCTGGTGCTGCTCCTCGGTGGCCATGCGGCGGGGCTGGTGATATTTTTGTGGGCGCTGCCGGAATTGGTCTCGCTGGTCTTCAACCTCTATTTGTTCGCGGTGTTGATTCTGGTGATTGCGAGCTGGATCGCCCCTGGCGGCTACAATCCGGGCCTGGATTTAGTGGCTCGGCTCGCCCGTCCCTTGATGGTGGTGGCCCGGCGGATTCTGCCGCCCATCAGTGGCGTCGATCTTTCCCCCATGCTGGTGACGCTTGCGATTGTCATGGCCGAGATGCTGGTGATGCCCCCGCTGCGGCTGTGGGTTCAGAGTCCCTTGTTTTTGTGAGCCCGGATAGTCTTTAATTTTCAGACACCTCCCCAACGAACGACAAGGTTTCAGATATGAAAAAGCCCTTCCTGGCGCACTCCGGATCGGCGGTGACGCCCCCCGGACTCTACTTGTCGCGGCGGACACTGATCCGTTCCGCCGGGCTGGCCTTGGCAGGATTGGCCTGCCAGAACCCCGTCCAGGCCATCACCCCCCGCCTCCCGCTCACCGATGTTAAATCCAGTTCCCTCAGCACTCAGGACAAGCCCACGCCCTGGGAGGATGTCACGAGCTACAACAATTTCTATGAATTTGGCACCGGCAAATCCGACCCGGCCCGCACCGCCGGTAGCCTAAAAACCCAGCCCTGGACGGTGGTGGTTGATGGCCTGGTCAACAAACCCGGCACCTATGACATTGAAACCCTGCTGAAACTCGCGTCACTCGAGGAGCGCATCTACCGGATGCGGTGCGTGGAAGGCTGGTCGATGGTGATTCCGTGGGTGGGTTATCCCCTGAATGAGCTGATCCGGCGGGTCGAACCGCAGGGCAGCGCAAAATATGTCGAATTCACCACCCTGCGCGATCCTGCGCAAATGCCGGGGCAAAAAACCGCCGTGCTGGACTGGCCTTATGTCGAGGGTCTTCGTCTGGATGAGGCTCGGCATCCGCTGACCCTGCTGACGCTGGGTCTCTATGGCGCGGTGCTGCCCCATCAAAATGGCGCGCCGGTGCGGATTGTGGTGCCCTGGAAGTATGGGTTTAAGAATGCCAAATCCATCGTTAGGATTCGCTTTGTCGAACAGGAACCCAAGACCACCTGGGCACTGGCCAATTCAAAGGAATACGGTTTTTACTCCAACGTCAATCCCACCGTCGATCACCCCCGCTGGAGTCAGGCGCGGGAGCGGCGACTCGGCGAATTCCTCAAACGCGATACCCTAATGTTCAACGGCTACGGGGATCAGGTGGCATCGCTTTACACCGGAATGGATCTGCAGCGGTATTTTTAGCCCATGCTGACACCCAACGAACGGCAGACGACCATCCTCAAGATCCTGGTTTTTGTGATGTGCCTTATGCCCCTCGCTCTCCTGG
>JBAXSA010000071.1:0-10841 GCA_037130945.1 Pseudomonadota bacterium
GGTCTGGCCATCATCGGCGGTGGAAAACACTTGGGCGGCACTGGTGGGGATGGTGGTGTTCTTCTCGATGATCTTGGTCATGACCCCGCCAAGAGTCTCGATGCCGAGCGACAAGGGCGTCACATCGAGCAGCAGCACGTCCTTGACCTGACCGCTGAGTACCGCGCCCTGGATGGCGGCACCAATGGCCACCGCTTCGTCGGGATTGACATCCTTGCGAGGTTCCTTGCCAAAGAAATCCTTCACGACCTGCTGAACCTTGGGCATCCGGGTCTGTCCACCCACCAGGATCACCTCGTCGATGGCCGAGCCGGCAAGACCAGCATCCTTCAGGGCGGTGCGGCAGGGGCCTATGGTACGCTGGATGAGGTCGTCCACCAGGGATTCCAGCTTGGCCCGGGTCAATCGCAGGGTGAGGTGCTTGGGCCCCGTCTGGTCGGCGGTGATGTAAGGCAAGTTGATATCGGTCTGCTGGTTCGAGGATAACTCGATCTTGGCCTTCTCGGCGGCCTCCTTGAGGCGTTGCAGGGCCAACGGATCGTGGCGTAGATCAACGCCCTGTTCCTTCTTGAATTCATCGACGATGAAGTCAATGATCCTGAGGTCAAAATCCTCACCACCCAGGAAGGTGTCGCCGTTGGTGGAATGCACCTCGAACTGGTGTTCGCCGTCGATTTCGGCAATCTCGATGATCGAGATATCGAAGGTACCCCCCCCCAGATCATAGACCGCCAGTTTGGCATCGCCGCGCTTCTTGTCCATGCCGTAGGCCAGGGCGGCGGCGGTGGGTTCGTTGATGATGCGCTTGACATCGAGACCGGCGATCCGGCCCGCGTCCTTGGTGGCCTGGCGCTGGGAATCGTTGAAATAGGCGGGGACGGTAATCACCGCTTCCTTGATTTCCTCGCCGAGATAATCCTCCGCCGTTTTCTTCATCTTCTGCAAGATCTTGGCGGAGATATCCGGCGGTGCCATCTTGCGTCCCTGGGCCTCCACCCAGGCATCCCCATTGTCGGCCTTGACGATCTTGTAAGGCACCATGGAGATGTCCCGCTGTACCACCTCGTCGGCGAAACGGCGGCCAATCAGACGCTTGACGGCAAACAGGGTGTTGGTGGGATTGGTGACGGCCTGACGTTTGGCCGACTGACCGACGACGATCTCGCCATCGTTGGTGAAGGCCACAATCGAGGGGGTAGTGCGATCACCTTCGCTATTTTCGATCACCCGAACCTTGTCACCTTCCATGATGGCTACGCAAGAATTGGTAGTACCCAAGTCGATACCAATGATCTTTCCCATGGTGTTTCCTCCGAAATTTTCTATGTGTATCTTAAAATTAAAGTGTGTAAAAATCGCAGCAATCGGGAAGCTACCCCCAGCAAATGGGGGAATTTCCGCTGGATTCAAGCCTGTTCGTTGATGGCCTGGGGTGGGCTCTGAGCGACCATAACCAGCGCGGGCCGCACCAGTCGGCCATTCAGGGTATAGCCCCGCTGGATTACCGTCACCACCGTGTTGGGGACGACATCGTCGCGCGGCTGTACGGCCATAGCCTGATGCAGATCGGGGTTGAAAACCTGTCCCGTGGGTTCCACGGGTACCACACCGAATTTATGCATGACATCGCCAAATAGCTTCAGGGTCAACTCGGTGCCTTCCCGCAACGCCTGGAGATTGGCCAACTCTCCCCCGCTGGCCACCAGTCCCAAGGCGAGACTATCCCAAACTGGCAATAAATCGCTGACAAAGCTGTCGAGGGCATATCTGCGGGCTCCCTCCAGATCCCGGTCATGGCGGCGCCGGAGATTTTCCATCTCGGCCCGAGTTCGCATCATCTGCTCCCATTGTTCGGCGGCCTTTTCCTGAGCCTCCTTGAGCAGTTTGGCAAGATCCGTGGCAGACACCGCTTCACTGGCCACTTCGGGTGGTGTGTTTTCCTGCAACGGCTCATCGGGGGGTGTCACGGCAGTCATCTTCAAATAATCTCCTCAATCTACGACCAAACACCGGAAATGGCGGCTAAGGTGGGGATTGTTCCCGCTGTTTCAAGGCCGAACCCAGAAGTCTGGCCGTCACATCCACCAATGGAATAACCCGTTCATAACTCATCCGTCTCGGACCAATCACTCCCAGAACCCCGATGACTTCCTCGTCGACTCGATAGGGTGCCGTCACCAGACTGCAATCGTCGAGCAACTGGTAGCCGGATTCCTCGCCAATAAAAATCTGCACCCCCTGGGCCTGGATGCACTGGTCGAGCAAATGCAGGATCTGCTGTTTTTCCGTAAAGGCCTCGAAGAGCTGCCGGAGCCGCGAGACGTTGGCGAGATCGCTGAAGGCCATGAGGTTGGTTTGACCCACAATCAGGCAGTCCTGCTGTTCTTCCGCCACCTCGATGACTTGAGCCGCCATCTCGAGTGCCTGACTCATGAGCTGATCCATATGATTACGCATTTCCCGCATCTCGCCGACCACCTGATGGCGTACCGCCTGCATGCTCAGGTCATGAAACAGTCCGGTCAGGTAATGGCCGGCCCGCTCCAGTTCCGCAGCACCAAAACCATGGGTGGTATCAATGATGCGGTTATGAACCTCGCCCTCACAAGTGATCAGGATGGCCAGAATACGCTGGGACGATAACGACAAAAACTCGATCTGACGAAATCTGAGCCGTCCCCGCCGCGGCAACATGACCACGCCTGCCATCCGGGAAATACCGGAGAGCATTCGGGAAGCAGACGCCAACAGGGAACGAGGATCCATCGAGAGGGTAAATTCCGCCCGGATTTTCGCTTCCACCTCTTCGGAAAGCGGTTTTACCGGCAGCAGAAAGTCGATAAAAAACCGGTAGCCACTGACAGTAGGCACCCGTCCGGCGGAGGTATGGGGGGATACCACCAGCCCCATCTCTTCCAAATCCGACATGACGTTGCGAATGGTGGCGGGGCTGAGATCCATCCCGGTATCCTTGGCCAGAGTTCGCGAACCGACCGGCTGGCCGTCACGGATATAGCGCTCGATCAGCGCCTTGAGAAAATGCTGGGCGCGATCATCAAGCCGCTGATCGGTCATGGGAGAAGTTACCACAGGAGACAATTAGGGTGGGGGGGCGGGCAGAAAGCGGCCATCGAAAAAATGGGCCAGGGGTGGCACTTCCCGCAAAAAACCCTCTGCGGCAAGAATCTCGGCGGTCTGCTCGGCGGATTGGCAGAGTGAACCGCAAGAACCTTCAAATATCTGATGGTTGGTCTCGGCCTCCGCCCAATTGATACCCTCCAGTAGAGTGGCCAACACCTCTGGCTCGAGCCCCAGACTTGACGCCACCTGCTCCATGGCATCATCCGGTTCCAGCGTGAGGGCATCGATGGCGGATGAGAGGTGCCGCAGAAGATCCCGAAGGGCCTCACTGTGAGTCTCCAGAGCCTCTTGCCGAACCACCACGAGATCCGCCAGTCCACCGGGTATCTGGGTGCTATCTAGCAAAATCTGCCATCCCTCAGCCAGGCGCTGGGAGCGGTAAGGTTCCTGGACGGCCAGAACATCCAGGTTATCCAGCGGGCTGGATCCCGCAGGGGGATGCTCGAAGAAATCCTGGGGCAGGATGATCCTCTCAACCGCGTTGCGATCAGTCAAACCAGCTTCCCGCAAGGCTTCATTCAACAATAAAAGGCTGCCGGCATCGCCTGTCAAACCAATACGTTTACCCCGAATTTCCCGAAGATCCGCGATCTCTGGGCGAGACATCAAGGCCGACAGCCCCGTGGCCAGGTTGATGGCCGCTACCACCTTGAAGCGGTGGCGCGACGCTATTTGCAGCACCTCATCCATGGGTAGGCTCAGGGCATCCAGCTGTCCTGCCAGTAGTTCGCGCACAGCCGTATCGCGATTCGGCAAGTCAATAAACGACACCTGGGCCAAGGGAGACTCATGACGAACCAGCAGCAACGGGGCCAATCCTACCCAAGGGTAAGTGCCAACTCGCAGTGGCGGAGAATGAGAGGAAGAACAGGCGCTCAGAAGAACAACCCATGCCAACAGGTGTCGATAGAACGCATACCCTTTCCAACCCCTCCCAAAAAATTCGCCCAAGTGATTTAGCCTCTTGACCCCATCGGCAAGACACTGCCTTCGGAAGTGCCGCTCCCGGTCAAGCGACGTTCGGCCTCGGCATATTTTTCCGCAGTACGGAACAGCACTTCGTCTGGCAGGCGTGGTGGCGGAGAAAATTTGTCCCAAGCTTGCGCTTCCAGCCAGTCCCGCACGAATTGTTTATCGAAGCTGACGGGGTTCTCACCAGGGCAATAGCCCTCAAGCGACCAAAAACGGGAAGAGTCCGGAGTCAATACCTCATCGATGAGATGCAGTGTACCCGATGTATCGACGCCAAACTCAAACTTGGTGTCGGCAATCAAGATGCCGCGACTCAAGGCATACTCGGCGGCATCCTGATAAAGGGCCAGGCTAATATCGCGAACCTGGGCCGCCCGCTCTCGGCCCAACAGGGTGACCGTCTGTTCAAAATCGATGTTTTCGTCGTGTGCTCCCACAGCGGCCTTGGTGGAGGGAGTGTAGATCGGCGTCGGAAGCCGCTCGGCCAGTTGCAACCCCGGAGGTAGACGAATCCCGCCAATTGATCCACCACGCTGATAATCCTTCCAGCCAGATCCCATGAGATAGCCACGGACAATGGCCTCCACCGGCAAAGGCAAAAGCTTGCGCACAACCATAGCCCGATCACCCAGGGTACGCCACTCTGGAAAGTCGGGTATCTGGTCGATGAATGGCAACGGAACGAGATGATTGGGAATCAACCGTACGGTACGGGCAAACCAGAATCTCGACAGCCTAGTCAAGACTTCGCCTTTGCCCGGGATAGGCTGCGGCAACACGACATCGAAGGCCGAGAGGCGGTCGCTGGCAACCATCAACAGGTGTTCGTCGTCCAAATCGTAGATATCCCTGACCTTACCGCGATGGCGCAGTGTCAAGCCCGGAAAGGTGGATTCATACAGGGCGGAAAGAGGTCGCATGGGTGTTCGCTATGAGCAAAAAGGGTATTGTAGCCGCCAATTCGCCCCTAACAAACAGGACAAACCTCGCCAGAATAAAAACGACAGGTTAATGGCCAGGCGTCAAGGACTATCCCTGTGGAGATAGGAAAGAGAAGAACACACCTCTCTTTGGTGGAATTTATGATGCGATCAGGCTTCAGGTACAGTGGCGACCGGTTGGTTATCGACGATTCAGCGATGGCTTGGCGGGCGCTCCAATGGGCGGCAAGTTTTGGATGACAACGCTCCGAGTTCTCCACGGCAACCAACGGCTCGGATTGTTCGCGATGTTGAGCATCCATTGCGAGCGACATAGAGGCATAACGGCAAACTTACCCTTTGGGAGGTAGATGGCAATGGCAATTGAAAAGCACCAAACCCCGATGCTGGACCAGTTGGAACAGGGTTCCTGGCCAAGCTTTATATCGGGAATCAAACGACTGCGTGATCAGCATTCGAGCGAACGGATCAACGCTGTTGCCAATGACCTTCTGGGCCAGCTTGAGCATTCTTATGAAACCCGCAAGGGGTATTGGAAGGGTGGGACGGTATCGGTTTATCGTTATGGTGGCGGCATCATTCCCCGGTTTTCCGAAGTGGGTAAGTCGTTTCCCGCATCCAGGGAATTTCACACCTTGCGTGTACAACCGCCTGCGGGCAATCATTACACCACCCAGATGTTGCGCCAGTTAGCGGATAGCTGGGAGAAGTATGGGTCAGGGCTTGTCACGTTCCACGGTCAAACCGGTAACATCATGTTTATCGGGGCCAAGACGGCTTCTACCCAGCCTTTTTTTGATGAAATCAACGGATATGGCTGGGATTTGGGCGGTGCGGGGCCCTGTGTGCGAACGGGCATGTCATGCGTGGGTGCAGCGCGGTGCGAGATGTCCTGCATCAACGAGCAAAAGATTCACCGGATGTTGCTGAACGATTTTACCGACGATGTTCACCGCCCGGCGCTGCCCTATAAGTTCAAGTTCAAGGTATCCGGTTGCGCCAACGATTGTCAGAATGCCATAGAACGCGCTGATTATGCGGTGCTTGGCACTTGGCGGGATGACATGAAGGTCGACCAGGCCGAGGTGAAGAACTATATTAGCGAAAAAGGGCGGCAGTATTACATTGATAATGTCGTGACCCGTTGTCCCACCTATGCGTTGTCGCTCACGGACAATGATACCTTGGTGGTCAATAATAAGGGTTGTGTTCGTTGCATGCATTGTCTGAACGTCATGCCGAAAGCGCTACATCCTGGGGATGACCGGGGTGTCACCATCTTGATCGGTGGCAAGCGCACGCTGAAGATTGGTGATCTGATGGGTACCGTCGTGGTGCCTTTCAAGAAACTCGAAACGCACGAAGATTACGAATGGATGGTTGAGTTGGGTCATACCATTGTTGATTTCTGGGCGGAAAACGGTCTTGAGCACGAGCGTTGTGGCGAGATGATTGAGCGGATTGGCCTGGTTAATTTTCTGGAAGGTATTGGAATTGAGCCGGATCCCAACATGATTAGCAGTCCAAGGCAGTCTTCCTATGTCCGAATGGATGGATGGGATGAAGCGGCAGAGGCGTGGTTTGCTCGCAAGGAAGAAATGGCGCAGGTCGGCTGAATTCGAGAGTTACGGGGGCGGTGAATCCGGGATTTGCCGCGCCTTAGTATCCAAGTCTGAATTGGTGAAGATTGTGGCCCTGAGCGGGAGGTTTTGAATGGCCGAAGAAATGCGTGAACCGATTGAATCCGGATGCCCGGACGGTTTTCAGTATATGCATCCTGTCATGCGCAGGAACTACGGGATGTGGAAATATCACGAGCATCCCAGAGTGGGTGTTCTCAAGCACGTCGCCTATAGTGGCGATGCCATTTGGACGGTCAAGGCAGGTACTCAGAGGATCCTTGACTTGTTCACACTCCGCAAGCTTTGCGATATAGGCGATCAGTACGGCGATGGTCATGTGCATTTTACCATGCGTAGCAACATCGAGTTCATGGTGGCGGATGCCGACAAGGTTGGGCCTCTTATCAAGGCACTTGAAAACGAGGGTTTTGTGGTAGGCGGCACGCAAAATTCGGTCGCCATGATCTCTCATACTCAGGGCTGGTTGCATTGCGACATTCCGGGTACGGATGCCTCCGGGGTTGTGAAGTCCATGATGGACGAGCTGATAGAGGATTTTCGTAATGCACGGATGCCTAATCGCGTTCATATCACGACCTCATGCTGCCAGATCAATTGCGGTGGCCAGGGCGATATCGCGATTAATGTTCAGCACACCAAGCCGCCAAAAATCAATCATGACCTCGTAGCCAATGTTTGCGAGCGGCCTTCGGTGGTGGCACGTTGTCCAGTGGCTGCGATTCGTCCGGCCATGGTCAATGGCAAGCCTTCGTTGGAGGTTGACGAGAAAAAATGTATTTGCTGTGGGGCCTGTTACCCTCCCTGTCCGCCGATGCAAATCAACGATGCCGAATATAGCAAGTTGTCCATCTGGATCGGTGGCAACCATTCCAATGCGCGTGGCAAGCCGACGTTTCAGAAACTGGTGGCTTCTGGGGTTCCCAACAATCCGCCGCGATGGCCGGAGGCAACTGCCATTGTCAAGCGGATTCTCAAGGCCTATCGGGAAGGTGCCCGGGATTGGGAGCGGGTTAACGAATGGGTTGAACGGATCGGTTGGCCCCGGTTTTTTGAGGCGGTTGAGTTGCCCTTTACCAAGTATCATATTGATAATTGGCGGGGCGCACGGGCAAGCCTCAACTCTTCTAGCTACATACGTTTTTGATTGATTTCGAGGCACCGATGAAGTTCGCAATTCAGGTCAATGAGGGGCCTTATCAGCATCAGGCCTCCGATTCCGCGTATCACTTTGCCAAGTCGGCCCTGGAAAAGGGACATGAGATTTTTCGCGTCTTTTTTTACCATGATGGGGTCAACAATGCGACCCGGTTGACAACACCGCCACAGGACGACAGGCATGTTGTCAATCGCTGGAGTGAGTTGGGTCAAAAATACGGGCTGGATATGGTGGTGTGCGTGGCGGCGGCCCAGAGACGGGGGATTGTGGATGAAGGGGAGGCCAAGCGGAATGGCAAGGATGCCACCAACCTTGCTCCGGGCTTTCGCATTTCTGGTCTAGGTCAGCTGGTTGAGGCGGCAATCCAGTCGGATCGGCTGGTGGTGTTTGGCGATTAGCTGAGGGTTGAGTGATGTCTAACATAAAGAAATTTTTGTATCTTAACCGGCGGGCGCCTTATGGAACCATTTATGCGTGGGAGTCGCTTGAGGTGATTTTGATTGGTGCCGCTTTTGATCAGGAGGTCAGCCTTTTGTTCCTTGACGACGGGGTTTTCCAGCTGATAAAAAAGCAGAACACGAAAGGTATGGGGATGAAGAACTTTTCTCCTACCTATCGCACCTTGGGGGACTACGAAGTCAAGTGTATTTATGTGGATCGTGATTCATTGGTGTCTCGCGGCTTGTCGGAGGTTGATCTTATCGAGATTCCTTATGAGGATATGGATTCTGGAGAAGAGCTGGATACCATCGTTAAAGTCATTGACTCCAATGCGATTCAGGAGTTGATGGATGAGCAGGATGTGGTATTCAGTTTCTGAGGAGAGAAGCAATGGGTATTCTGCATACGGTTAACAAGTCGCCGTTCGAACGAGATTCCTTGCGTTCATGTCTAAAGTTTGCCAGGGATGGCAGCACGGTCTTGCTTTATGAGGACGCCGTGTATGCTGCACTCTCTGGGACGCGGGTGGAGGAGCTTGTCAAGGGTGCCAACGAAAGGCTCAAGGTGTGTGTTCTAGGAGAAGATCTGCGGGGAAGGGGCTTTGTCGATGATCGTCTGATTCCAGGCGTTCAGGTGGTTGATTACGCTTCCTTTGTTGATCTGGCGGCAGAGAGCGATAAGGTTCAGGCTTGGTTATGATGTTTTTTTCTGAATTTAGAGGAGTATACCTATGCCAATTGTTGTGAATGGCAAGACATTCGAGACTGATGAGGAAGGGTACCTTGCCAACATCAATGAATGGGAAAAGGGCGTTGCCGAGGTGATGTCCAAGGAGGATGACCTGACATTGACCGACGAACACTGGGAGCTGATTACCTTTCTTCGTGAGTATTATGAGGAATATCAGATTGCTCCGGCAGTTCGGGTTCTGACTAAGGCGGTTTCAAAAAGAATGGGCAAGGACAAGGGCAACAGCAAATATCTCTATACCCTGTTTCCTTACGGTCCAGCCAAGCAGGCGTGCCGGTACGCGGGTCTTCCCAAGCCGACCGGTTGCGTCTAGTCTGTTCGGGCTAGTCATTACATTATCATAGCCTGGTGGGCTAAAGACTGGCTCACCAGGCCATTGGTTTTTCCAAGGAATCCAGAGCGATGTGGTTTGTAACGGCTATTTATTCGGTGATTTTTTATGTTGCGGTAGTCGTCTTGGTATTGGGCGTGGGAAGGCGGATATGGACTTACGCGGCAACTCCCGCGCCACTCATCATCCCTACGACGCCTGCCCCTACTACCGTGTCGGGCGTTGCGTTCCGCATGTTCAGGGAAGTGGTGTTTTTCGAGAGCCTTTTTAAGTCCAACAAATGGATATGGCTGTTGGGTTGGCTTTTTCATTTTGGCTTGTCGCTGGTGCTACTGCGCCATCTTCGTTACTTCATTGAACCGGTGTGGTGGCCCATTGAGCTGGTGCAACCGTTTGGCGTTTACGGTGGCTTTGCGATGTTGATGGGTGGCATGGGCCTGTGGATGCGCAGGCTCGTGGTGGAGCGAATACGTTACATCTCCTCGCCCTCGGATCATCTGATGTTGGCTTTGTTGTTGAGCATCGTCGTTACAGGGATTACCATGAAATTTTTCCTGCATACCGATGTCATTGGAGTCAAGGAGTTTTTTCTGGGGCTGATGAGATTTGATTGGAAGCCTCTGCCTCTGGATCCCGTTTTGATAGTGCATCTCACCCTGGTGGCCTTCCTGATGATGATTTTCCCGTTTAGCAAGTTGCTGCATGCGGCGGGGGTGTTCTTCAGCCCGACGCGCAACCAGAGGGATAACCCAAGGGAGAAAAGGCATTTGGCACCTTGGGCGCGTCAGCTTGATCAAGGCTAGCGCTTGAGTGAATGGGTAGGGAAAGGTTTTTTCCGGCTAGAGCCGAATAACTGGGGCGAGCGATATGGCAGCAGCTTTTGAAGTTCCAAAATTGGAGGAATACACAGGGATTCCATCCCTGAAACCGGATGCCATGGTGGCTTCGCGTCCGTTCCTGTCAAGACTGGAATTCCAGGAACCCCTGGGATACCCCGGCTCTTTGGTCGAGGATTGGCATGATCGGGCCATTGCCAAAATGGGAGAGTTGCTTGGAAAATACAGATCACTTCCGGTTTTCTTGGACTCCTGCGTAAAATGCGGTGCCTGTACGGATAAATGCCATTATTTTTTGGGTACCAGCGATCCCAAGAATATGCCTGTCGCCAGACAGGATTTGCTGCGGGCGGTTTATCGGCGATATTTTACCCTCCCAGGGAAGTATTTTCCGAAACTGGTGGGTGCAGTGGATCTCACCAAAGAAGTTCTGAATGACTGGTACAGCTATTTTCATCAATGCTCGCAGTGTCGGCGATGTTCGGTATTTTGCCCCTATGGTATTGATACTGCGGAAATATCCATGGCCGCACGGGAGATATTGGATAGTGTTGGGATGGGGCAGAAATACAGCAACGAGATTATTGGCAAGGTCTTCAAAATAGGTAATAACTTGGGCCTGACTCTGGG
>JBAXSA010000072.1:0-10814 GCA_037130945.1 Pseudomonadota bacterium
GGTTCAGGCTCATCCGGGTCAAGGCGTGTCCCGAGTGTTCTGCCGCTAGCCTCTGGTGGTGAGCTAACTCGCCAAAGCCGATCAACCTGATCGTCCAGGTGCCGTTGGGTTCATGACGCACCAGCACCTTGCCGGGCGTGAGATGGCCGTGGAGTACGCCCTGTTCGTGGGCGGCCTGGAGGGTCTGGGCAAGGGGTTGGGCCAGAGCCAGTGTCTGATCCAGGGTCAGGGGGCCGCCTTGGGCCAAAAGTGTCTCCAGGGAGGTCGCATCGCAGTAATCCATGATCAGATAGGGCTTGGAAGAACCCGCGCCGCCGACGTCGCTCACCGCGATGATGGCGGGATGACATAGCGGCTGGAGGAGCCGCCTCGCCTCGAGAATCCCGGTCAGATCCCAGGCCGGCTTGGCCGGGTGCAGGGTTTTTATCACCCGGTCGTGACCGAGGGGTTTGTGACGGCATAGAAAGGTCACCCCAAAACCGCCCACTCCCAGGATGCGCTGCGGTTCGTAGTCTTCCAGCGGGAAAGGCGCAAAGCGTCCGGGGTCGAGCTGGGTGGCAGCTTGCAGCGCCAACAGGGCCTCATCCCACTGGCGTAGGGTCAGGAGAATCCGATAACGGCTGTAGTGGGCCTCGGCCTGGTTCCGGGCCAGGTCATCCAGGCCCTCCGTGGCCGATTGGGTGTTTTCTAGCAGGTGTACACAAACGGGGCACTGGCAGTTACGATGGTCACAGCATTTTACTATTGAAGAATTGATGGATACCTCGGCGCAACTCGTCCACATGCTCGAACTCGATATAGGTGACATCGCACAGATCCTCTAATTCGCGGATCAAGGTGGTCTTGATCCGCGCCCCTTTCCAGACCAGGAACAGCATGGGGGTACGCTTTCCCTTGAAAATATGGTAGCTGATCTCAAAAGCGCTACTCTCGCTCATGCCGACCCGGATGTTGATGAAGGCGTCGGCCTGGTCGAGCAGTTTGAGGCGATGATCGCGAAAGTTTTTCGGCGTAAAAGGCACGGACGTCAGTTGCTCAAACGACTTCTTGAAGGTGACGGCACTTTCCGCCTTGATTCCCGTCAAATAGTTGAATGCGTACCGGATACCGTTGGCGCTATCGATGATGTGCAAAATATCCTCGATCAGGCGCTGCTGTTCCCGATCCGACTCGGTAAAGGGTTGCCGGATAAACAGATTGACCAGCGGCGCACTCGGTTGCCGTTCGCGCGGTTGTCTGCGCCGTTCCAACAGCGTGGCCGCCGCTGCCAGATCGGCTTCGCTCGGTACCAGACGTTCGATGCGTTTACACTCGACCCGCATATCGGGCGGTATCGACTGATGCAATGCCTGCAAAGAATATAAGCCATAATTGTCGAGGTACCCCATCGCCTCCACCGAGGCCTCGGCACTGGCAATGGTCGTACAGACCGTAGCCCCCGCCTTAAGCGCCGCTACCCGGATCGGGCGCGAGGCGACGATGGCACCGCGCTTTTCATCGACGGTCAGGATGACCAGCCCGATCTCCCGCTTGGCGAGCCGATCAAGAATGTCCGTGTCTTCCATGGCCGTCACGGCAATATCGGCCGCGTTAATGATGACCGCGGTCACCAGGCTGGCATAGATCACAAATCCGAGCGCTTCGAGCCGGCGTGCGAGCGCGACGGCGCGTGCCTGATCGCTCCGCTTGACGCGCATGTAAACGCCCCCACCCGGCACCAGACGAACACCCGCTCCCCATTGGGACTTGTAATAGGCCTCGCCGAAGGTGCGGCCCACGCCCATGACCTCGCCGGTCGACTTCATTTCCGGCCCCAGGATGGTATCGACCCCCGGGAATTTCACGAAGGGGAATACGACGGCCTTGACGCTGAAATAGGGCGGTATGGCCTCGAAATGGATGCCCTGGCCGTCGAGCGATTGCCCTACCATGCAGCGCGCGGCGATTTTCGCCAAAGGCAACCCGGTGGCTTTCGAGACGAAGGGAACAGTGCGCGAGGCGCGTGGGTTAACTTCGAGTACATACACTACGTCTTGCGTACGGCCATCGACCTTATGCTGCTGGATCGCGAACTGCACGTTCATTAACCCGACCACTTGCAGGCCCTTGGCCATCAGCGCGGTCTGGCGCTTCAATTCGTTGACTGTCTCCTCGGACAAGGAATAGGGCGGCAGCGAACAGGCCGAATCGCCCGAATGTATTCCGGCCGGTTCGACATGCTCCATCACGCCGCCAATCAAGGCCCGGTTGCCGTCGCAGATGCAATCGACATCGACCTCGATCGCATCGTTCAGAAAAGAATCGAGCAATACCGGCGCATCGTGTGACACCTTGACCGCTTCGCGCATATAGCGCTCCAGATCGGCCTGCTCGTGTACGATTTCCATCGCCCGTCCACCCAGCACATAGGACGGACGCACCATCAGCGGATAGCCGATTTCTTGAGCGAGACGCACGGCTTCCTGCGGCGTGCGTGCCGTGCGGTTGTTGGGCTGGCGCAAACCCAGGGTTTGCAGCAGATGTTGAAAGCGCTCGCGGTCTTCGGCGGCGTCGATCTTGTCGGGCGTGGTGCCGATGATGGGCACGCCATTCGCCTCCAGCGCCAGCGCCAGCTTGAGCGGAGTCTGGCCGCCGAACTGCACGATGACGCCGACTGGCCGTTCCAGGTGGACAATTTCAAGCACATCTTCGAGTGTGAGCGGTTCAAAATAGAGCCGGTCGGAACAGTCGTAGTCGGTCGAGACGGTCTCGGGATTACAATTGACCATGATGGTCTCGTAACCATCCTCGCGTAGCGCCATGGCCGCGTGGACGCAGCAATAATCAAACTCGATGCCCTGCCCGATCCGATTCGGTCCACCGCCCAGCACCACAATTTTCTTGCGTTGGGTGGGCTCGGCCTCACACTCGTCGTCATAGGTCGAGTACATGTAGGTGGTGTTAGTGGCAAACTCCCCGGCGCAGGTGTCCACGCGCTTGTAGACCGGGCGAATGCCCAAGGCATGACGGTGTTCGCGCACGACTTGCTCGCTGGTATTCAGCAAACTCGCCAGGCGGTGGTCGGAGAATCCCTGTTGCTTAATCTGAAACAGGGTGGCTGCGTCCATGGCTTCCAGGGTCTGCGTTTCGAGCCAACGTTCGGTCTCGACAAGATCCCGGATTTGTGCCAGGAACCAGGGATCGATGCGGGTCAGCGCCTGCACTTCTTCCAGTGTGAAGCCCTGAGCAAAGGCGTCGCCCACATACCAGATCCGGTCTGATTCGGGCGCTTTAAGCTGTTCCTCGATGACGGCGCGACCGGTGGTCTTGCAGTTTAAGCCGTCGACACCCACTTCGAGGCCGCGCAGAGCCTTTTGGAAGGATTCCTGGAAGGTGCGGCCAATGGCCATCACCTCGCCCACCGATTTCATTTGCGTCGTCAGATGCGGATCGGCAGCCGGAAATTTCTCGAACGCGAAGCGCGGAATCTTGGTGACGACATAGTCAATCGTGGGCTCGAACGAGGCCGGCGTGGCACCGCCCGTGATTTCATTACGCAATTCAGCAAGGGTGTAACCCACGGCCAGCTTGGCCGCCACCTTGGCGATCGGAAAGCCGGTGGCCTTGGAGGCCAGTGCGGACGAGCGCGAGACACGCGGATTCATTTCGACGATGACCATACGGCCATCCTGCGGATTGACCGCAAACTGCACGTTCGAGCCACCCGTGTCGATCCCGATCTCGCGCAACACCGCCAGACTGGCATTGCGCATGATCTGGTATTCCTTGTCGGTCAGCGTCTGGGCGGGCGCCACCGTGATCGAGTCACCGGTATGCACACCCATCGGATCGAGGTTCTCGATCGAACAGACAATGATGCAGTTGTCTTTCTGGTCGCGCACCACCTCCATCTCGAACTCTTTCCAGCCGATGAGGGATTCCTCGATGAGCAGTTCGGAGGTTGGCGAGATTTCCAGCCCGCGCAAGCAGATCGCGTGAAACTGCTCGGCGTCGTAGGCAATGCCGGCACCGCTGCCACCCATCGTGAACGAGGGCCGGATGATGACCGGAAAACCCAGCGCTTCTTGTGCGGCCCAGGCCTCGGCCATATTGTAGGCCACGCTGGAGCGCGCCGGGTTCAGGCCGATCCGGGTCATCGCCTGCTTGAACTTGGAACGGTCTTCGGCCTTGTCGATGGCTTCTGCCGAAGCGCCGATCAGTTCGACACCGTATTGTTCCAGCACGCCGTGGCGATGCAACTCGAGGGCACAATTCAAGGCGGTTTGCCCGCCCATGGTCGGCAGCAGCGCGTCCGGACGCTCTTGCGCGATCACCCGCGCCACCACTTCCCAGTCAATCGGCTCGATGTAGGTAACGTCGGCCATTTCCGGGTCGGTCATGATGGTGGCCGGATTACTATTGACCAGGATGACCTTGTACCCTGCTTCGCGTAGGGCCTTGCAGGCCTGCGTGCCGGCATAATCAAACTCGCACGCCTGACCGATCACGATGGGGCCCGCGCCAATGATCAGGATGCTTTTTAGATCGCTGCGTTTAGGCATGCGTGCGACTCTCCATCAGGGATAGGAAACGGTCAAATAAAGGGGCAATGTCGTGGGGCCCGGGTGAGGCTTCGGGGTGGCCTTGAAAACAAAACGCAGGCCGGTCAGTGCGGGCAAAGCCCTGCAGCGAGCCATCGAACAGCGATACATGGGTGACTTGGCAATGGGCCGGCAAGGTCGACGGATCGACCGCGAACCCGTGGTTTTGCGAGGTGATCATGACCTTTCCGGTTGCGAGGTCTAACACCGGATGATTCGCGCCATGATGGCCAAATTTCATCTTGAGCGTTTTCGCGCCGGAGGCAAGCCCCATGATCTGGTGGCCAAGACAGATGCCGAAGGTGGGAATCCCGCGTTCGATTAATTCACGGCTGGCGGCAATGGCGTAATCGCAGGGGGCCGGATCACCCGGCCCATTGGAAAGAAAGATGCCGTCCGGTTTAAACGCCAGGGCCTCGGCCGCTGAGGACTGCGCCGGCAGCACGGTCACACGGCAGCCGCGTTCAGCCAACATCCGCAGGATGTTGCGTTTGATACCGTAATCGAAGGCAATCACATGGTATCTGGTTTCGCTCTGCACCGAGTAACCCTGGCCGAGTTGCCAGGTGCGTTCGCGCCATTCATAGGGAACGCGGGTGGAGACCGTCTTGGCCAGATCAAGACCGGTGAGACCGGGGAAAGACCGGGCCAAAGCCAGCGCCGTCTCGGCCGGTGCCCCGACCACAATCGCCCCGTTTTGCGCGCCTTTTTCGCGCAAAATTCGCGTCAATTTGCGCGTATCGATGCCGGCAATGGCGACCACCTGTTGTGATTCCAGGTAGTCCGATAGGGAGGCGTCGCAACGGAAATTGGAGGCGAGCAGCGGCAGATTTTTGATCACCAGGCCGGCTGCATGGATCTTGTCGGATTCGACATCTTCCTCGTTGATACCCGTATTGCCGATGTGGGGATAGGTCAGGGTGACGATCTGGCGGCTGTAACTGGGATCTGTCAATATCTCCTGGTAACCTGTCATGGCGGTGTTGAATACGACCTCACCATGGGTTTGGCTCACTACACCAATAGAAAACCCGTTGAAAATCGAACCGTCCGCCAGCGCGAGAATGGCCGAAACGGGTTGGCGACGCGCTTGTAAGGGGGGCTGCATCACGATATTTATTTCCTCTGCCGCTTTAACTTCGCCGCATTCTAGCGTCTTTTCAAACACGACCCCAGTGCTGGACGCAGCGTACCAATCACCGGCGTTGTGAACCCCAGAACCCCAATAAGGTGTTTTTCGATATTACAGGGTTTGACGGCTAGCCGCTGTTGATCCAGTGCGGTATCATCCCATGTCATCAATTTTGACATGGGTTCGGTCAAATTTGCCCCGGCGCGCACCCCGTTCCCAAACAAAAAACGAGAAACCATAGAATGTTCTCTGACATGAAGCTAGGCATGCAGATCGGACTCGGCTTTGTGGCCGTGCTTTCCTTGCTGCTGTTAATTTCGGTTTCCGCCCATATCGGACTGAGAAGTTCCGTGGAAGGGTTTAGCAATTACCAGGGTCTGGCGAATGATACCAATTTCGTCAACCAGCTTCAGCCGGCACTGCTGATGGTGCAGATTGGCGCAGCGGACTACATCGCCCACCGGGGAACCACCGAACTCGGGGAATATCAAAAGCGTGAGAAACGGCTGGTGGATTTACTCACAGACGCCCCCAAATCCCTGAGTTTGACCGATATGGTCAAACAGGTTGAAAAAATTAGTGCGATGGCGACCGAATATGGCCGCAGCTTTCAGCAGATCCTGGCCTTGCTTGACAAGGTAGACAAAGTCCATACAGGGTTGCTGGAACCCAGCGCCGAGGGCATGCAAACCGCCTTGGTGGAGATTCTGGACGCCGCGTTCAAGTCACATAGTGTGGCGGTGCTTTATTACGGTGCTCGGGTCTCTACGGCCCTAACACGGGGACGGCTATTCATTGCCAAGTTTCTACAGACTAGCAACCGCGATGACGCCAATCAGGCCATGGATGAAATGGGGGAACGGTTCGGCAAGCATGTGGCCTATCTGGAGTCCGGCATCGATGATCCACAACAGGAAAAATTGCTGGAGAAGTTTCAGGATCACTGGCATACCTATCAAGGCGGCATCAAGGAGATTCGCGGCATCATTGAGCAACGTGACCGGTTGTTTAGTGAGAAGCTGCGTCGGCTAGGGCCGGACATGACCTCGGTGGCCGGCGAGATCCGCGACGCGGTACTCGCCCATCAGAGTGCCCTTGGCGAACGGGTAAAGATCGACGCGGACTGGGTCGTGATGGTGCTGTTCTGGCTGTCCACCGGCGCGGTGTTGTTGGGTGTGATATCGGCGTTCTTCCTGACCCGGATCATTAAACGCCCGCTGGGTGGTGAGCCCGCCGAAATGGAACGGATCGCCAAGCGGATCGCTGCGGGCGATCTGACCATGGATCTCCACAGCCGCGACAGTACGGGGGTCTATGCCGCCATGACCGCCATGTCCGACGGGCTCAAGGATCTCATCTCGCAGGTATTCGGAGCCACCCGGCAACTGGCGGTCTTGTCCGAAGATTTATCGAAGGTGGCGCAAGAGAGCAGTCGGGGCATCAAGCAACAGCAGCAGGAGACCGAGACCGTTGCCACCGCCATGAACGAGATGGCCGCCACCGTCCAGGAGGTGGCGCGCAATACCAACAACGCGATGGACGCGGCCAGCCGGTCGGATCATGCGGCAACTGAAGGACGCAGGGTGGTTGGGATGGTGGTGGAATCTATCAATGCGCTGGCCGGGGAAGCGGGCAAAGTCACCAGCGTGATCCAGGAACTTCAAACCGAAAGCGAGACCATCGGCAGGGTTTTGGGTGTGATCGGTTCCATCGCCGATCAGACCAATCTGCTTGCGCTAAACGCGGCCATTGAAGCAGCACGGGCCGGGGAGGCCGGACGCGGTTTCGCCGTCGTAGCGGACGAGGTTCGTTCGCTGGCCCAACGCACCCAGACCATGACCAAGGAGATCCAGCAGATCGTTGCGCGTATCCAAAACAGTACCAACCGTGTGGCACAGGTCATGGAAAGCGACCTAAAGCGTGTCGAGAGCAGTGTCCAACAAGCAGCGCTGGCCAGAGAGGCCTTGGAGGTGATTATCCGCTCCGTGGCCTCGATTCGCGACATGAACCTCCAGATTGCTCGTGCGACAGAGGAGCAGGCCACGGTGGCCGACGAGATAAACCGCAATATCATCTCCATCAACACCGCAGCGATACAAACAACGGATAGGGCTTTGCACACGGAGGCAGCCAGCCATCAGCTCGCGGCGTTCGTGGTTCAATTGCGAGGCCTGGTCGAACGATTCCGCATCTAATCATCATCACTCGATAAAGAGGGTCATCATGTCACATCAGAGTCTTAGCGATCCGTTCAGTCCGGATACCGATTTGCGACACGGGGATGCCTGTGGTTGCACGAGTTGCCTCGAACGCCAACCGGAAGTCCCTCAGATACCCGCATCGCAGCCGCTCCCAGCTACGCGAGAGGCCATCTTTGATCGCATGGTGGAAAGCGCGGTGGTGCGGGCGGTCTTCGGGCATAGCGAGATAGACCGGCGTGGCTTTATGCGCCTGGCAGGCAGCACCATGGCCGCCGGGATCCTTTCTACGGTCTTTCCGCTCGATCAGGCCAAGGCCGCCCTGAAAGAGACCCTGGGTACTCCGGAGAAACCGGAACTAAAAATAGGCTTTGTACCTATCACCTGTGCCACCCCCATCATCATGGCGCGGCCCATGGGGTTTTACTCCAAATACGGGTTGAAGGTAGAGATTGTCAAAACACCCGGTTGGGCCGTGGCGCGTGACCGGTCTTTGTCCCGGGAATACGACGCATCGCACATGCTAAGTCCCATGCCATTAGCGATGACACTCGGGCTCGGCATACCCCAGCCGACTCCATTTATCATGCCGGCCATCGAAAATATCAATGGTCAGGCCATCACTCTGCACATGAAGCACAAGGACAAACGGGATCCGAAGACGTGGAAGGGTTTTAAGTTCGGGGTTCCCTTCGATTACTCCATGCACAATTTGATACTGCGCTACTATGTGGCGGAGTCCGGGCTGGATCCGGATAAGGACATTGAGATCAAGATCGTGCCGCCACCGAAAATGGTAGAGGCGCTCTCGGCTGGCGAGATTGACGGCTATTTGTCTCCGGATCCCTTCAATCAGCGGGCGGTCTACGACAAGATCGGGTTTATTCACTTGCTCACCCGGGATTTGTTTGACAGGCACCCCTGCTGCGCTTTCGCGTGCAGTAAGGATTTCGCAGAGAAGAATCCCAATACCTACGGTGCGCTGCTCAATGCCATTGTGGATGCCACGGAATTTTCGTCCAAGGCGGACAACCGCAAGGATATTGCCACGGCGATCTCGGGCAAGAAGTATCTGGATCAGCCGCCGGAACTGCTGGAGCAGATACTCATCGGCAAATTTCCGGATGGCTTGGGTGCCGAGTATGACGTCCCGAACCGCATCGATTTTGACCCCTTTCCCTGGCACTCTGCGGCTGTCTGGATCCTCACCCAGATGAAGCGCTGGGGATTCATTAAGGGTTCGGTGGACTACAAGAAGATCGCCGAGGAGGTATTTTTGGCAGCGGACTGTGGGCGAATGATGAAGGATCTGGGATATCCCGTGCCATCGGGGACTTACAAGAAGCACGTCATCATGGGCAAAGAGTTTGATCCGGCCCAGCCTGATCAATATCTTCAGAGCTTTGCCATCAAGCATTCCTGAAACAACGCTCCAACCCTCCCCTTATCCGCTGAGCATTGCCCACAAGGCTCTATATTGGGTTTTGTCCTTGCTCCCACGCTGGAGACAAGGCACGAGAAGCGAACCGAGACCCCGCGACAACCATTTGGAGATTTGAAGTGTCGCGGGTTAAGCGGATAGCCTTATCGAGATGATGGCATGAAAAAAATCGAAAAAAGCGACGCCGAGTGGCGATCCCATCTAACCACAACGGCGTACCACGTCTGCCGGGAGCGGGGCACCGAACCGCCCTTCACCGGTGCCTATCACAGCCACCATGACCCCGGACGTTATCGCTGCCGGGGTTGTGATGCGGAGCTGTTTTCTTCCGGAACAAAATTTGATTCGGGCACCGGCTGGCCGAGTTTCTTCGAGGCGCTGGGAGAAGCCGTGGAGACCACCGAAGATATCAGCCACGGAATGCGGCGCATCGAGGTGCATTGCCGCCGTTGTGGCTGCCATCTCGGCCATGTGTTTCCCGATGGCCCGCATCCGACTGGCCTGCGTTATTGCATCAACTCGGCGTCACTGTCCTTCGAGCCCGCCTGATTGCCCCTGCCCATTCTCCCGCAGCCCGGGATGGGTGTCCGGGTTTGTGGTCTGGTACAGGGGGTCGGTTTCCGGCCCGCCGTCTGGCACCTCGCCACCACCCTCGGGCTCACCGGCGATGTCCGGAACGATGGTGCTGGGGTGTGGATCCGCTTGTGGGGTGACGAGGCCGCCTGTGCGGCGTTTTGCGAGCGGCTACGAGCGGAATCTCCCCCTCTAGCACGCATCGAGACCCTGACCCATCAGGCACTCGCCCGGGGAGAACGCCCGGAAGAACCCGGGTTTCTCATCCTGGCCTCCCAGGCCGGCCTGGTTCGTACCGGGGTTGTGCCGGATGCCGCCACCTGTCCGGCCTGCCAGGCCGAGATTTTTAATCCGAATGGACGGCGATATCGCTATCCCTTCACCAACTGCACCCATTGCGGCCCCCGGCTGTCGATTGTGCGCGGTATTCCCTATGATCGGATCCATACCAGCATGGCGGCCTTCGCCCTGTGCCCGGCCTGTGCCAAAGAGTATAAAAATCCCGCTGATCGCCGGTTTCATGCCCAACCCATCGCTTGTCCCCGGTGCGGGCCGCAGGTGTGGCTGGTAGACCGCTCGGGGCTGGTGGTAACACCGGGAGATCGAGACGCGATCACGCTTGCCAGTGACTGGCTGGCTCAGGGCCAGATCCTGGCCCTCAAGGGCATCGGTGGTTTTCACCTGGCCTGCGATGCCGGCCACGCCGAAACCGTGGCGGAACTGCGCCGGCGCAAACGCCGTTTTGAAAAACCTTTTGCCCTGATGGCCAGGGATCTGGCCGTCGTCCGGTGTTATGTGCAGGTCACTGCCTACGACGCCGCTGCTTTGCAGGGCCGCGCCGCGCCGATTCTGCTGCTCGACCGCCTGGATCCGCCCAATGGCCCAGCCTT
>JBAXSA010000073.1:0-10813 GCA_037130945.1 Pseudomonadota bacterium
CCAGTAGTGCCGCTGCCAATGCGGCTAGCCAGGCCTTTGCGGCGGCGCTGGCCTCGGGTGCGACGCCCGAGGCCGCCGTAGCGGCCGCCGCCGAGGGTGCCACCGCCCAAGCGGCCGTGGCAACAGCCCAGGTCGTACCCATGTCGCCAGCTAATCAGGCTACGGCGACTCTGGCGAGTGGCGAGGGTATGGCGGCGGCATTGCAGGCTGTCGGTATCGATGCCAGCGCTGGCGGGGCTGCCGGTCAGGCTCTGGCTGCGGCCCTGGCCTCGGGTGCCACACCCGAAGCGGCACTGGCCGCAGCAACGGGAGCCTCTGCGGCTCAGACGGCGCTGAGTGCCGCCCAGACGGTGCCGGTTTCGCCATCCCAGCAGGTGGCGGGGGCCTTGGCCAATGGGGGGGATGTCCCCGCCGCGCTGGCAGCGGCCGGCATTTCCGTGGAAGGGGGTAGTGCAGGGGCGGCCGGTCAGGCCTTTGCAGCGGCACTGGCCTCTGGATCCACCCCCGAGGCGGCACTGGCAGCCGCCCTGGAAACCCGCGAAGCCCAGACACAACTGGCCGCCGCGCAAGCCGTGCCTCTGTCATCGGCCGATCAGGCGGCAGCGTCCCTGGCGGGGGGTGATGACACGTCGGCCGCTTTGCAAGCCGCCGGTATTGATGTGGCGGCAGGCGGGGAAGCCGCCCAGGCTCTGATGGCCGCGTTGGCCGCAGGCGTCTCCCCGCAAGCCGCATTGGCCTCTGCCAAGCAGGCCGCGCAGGCGCTGGCGGCATTGAACGCCGCTGCCAATGTGCCGCTTTCCCTGTCCCAGCAAACGGCGGGTCTTCTGGCAAGTGGCGGAGATTTCAGGCCCATCCTGCTGGCCGCCGGTGTCCCTGCTACGGCGATGGATACCGCCAGCCAGGCTCTGACTGCGGCCTTGGCCTCGGGTATTTCCCCGGAAACCGCCTTGGCCACGGCGGTGGGTGCCGCCGAGACTCATACCCGGGTGGCCGTGGCCCAGGCCGTGCCGATGTCGTCGGCCAGCCAGTCCATTGCGGATTTCGCCCATCGCGAGATCGGGACAGGGCGCACGGGAATGGCCGCTGAAAACCCCTCTCCGAGAGACATGGCCCTCGTGGCCGCTCTATCCGCCGGTACCTCGCCAGACATCGCCTGGTCGGACGCCACCGAAACCGAGGCGGCATTGGCCACCCTGGCTGCGAACCAGGCGGTACCGGTCTCGCCGAGGGATCAAGCCCTGCAATTTTTGTCCACACCCCCAACCGCCAGCGCTACAGCGCTTCCCGAGGTTGCCTTGCCCTGACACGATAGCCACCTAGGTTTAGCGTCCGTCCTAAAATTTTAGCCACCGCGACATGACCTATATCAAGTCGGTTTTTGTCAAAGTACGCTAAAAAGCAAATCCAGATTCCAAGGGATCTACCCCTGACGCTTGAATCATCCATTAAACCTTGAAATTATTAAGGATACCCATGACGCACAACGCTAGTACCGGTAGAAAGGTCACCCAAGGGGCACCACCCCACACCACACCAGACGATCCTATGGAACCCATCCCCATCATGCAGCGCGTTTTGGACAACCCTTTTCTGTTGCTGTTCCTAGGGGTGGTTTTCCCCACGGTGTTTTACATCCTGTGGGGGATCATGGAAATCATTGCCATCCCCCTCGCCAAATAAATAATGACTATTCGAGGAGCATCGTGATGAGTGCAATCTTACCTCCCGCAGAGCGGATATGGTGGAACCAGCCCATAGATCGCATCGAGATCACCTGGGTCGTCGTGGCCCTGTCGTGGTGTTTGTTTATGTTCGCCATGATGCCGCTGTGGCATATCTATGGCCGGCAAAACCTGACCAGCGAATCCTATCGGGTTTCTCCCGAGGCCTACGCGGCCAAGGCTCAAGAAATGGTGAGCAAATACACGGTACGCACCGAAACGGCGCGCAATTACCCCGTGGTACACCCACCGGCTGGCTCCGATGTCTATCTGGTGGCCCGGCTGTGGGAGTGGTGGCCGCTCCTGGAGCTGGAAAAGGATAAGACCTATCGGCTCCATCTGTCCTCAATGGACTGGCAGCATGGGTTTTCCCTGCAACCGCTCAATGTCAATTTTCAGGTGATACCCGGCTACGACATGGTGGTAACGCTCACCCCTGATCAGGCTGGAGAGTTCACCGTCCTGTGTAACGAATACTGTGGCATCGGTCACCATACGATGCTTGGCAAAATTTACGTCGTCGACAAGAAGGGGTAATTCATGGCGATCAACCGGATATTTCGTACCGATCCCGCGAGCGGTTTGCTGTTTCACAAACCCGCCGAAGCCCTGATGAAGGCTAACGCGGTGGCGGCTGTTGTCGCCCTGCTGGTGGGCGGCCTGCTCGCCATCGTGGTGGCACTGACCCGCTGGCCAGCCGTGCATATGGCTCGCGCTGACCAGTTCTACCAGGCACTGACCGCCCACGGCGTCGACATGCTGATCGTCTGGCTCATCTTCTTCGAGATGGCGATCCTGTACTTCTGCTCCTCGACCTTGCTGCGCGTTCGCCTGGCAACCCCACGCATCGCCTGGCTGGGTTTTGCCCTGATGGTCATCGGGGCGGTAGTGACCAACATTGCCATCCTTAATGGCGACTCCAGCGTGATGATGACTTCCTATGTGCCGATGCCGGCCAATCCCAAGTTTTACCTGGGGCTCATCCTGTTCGCGGTGGGGGCACTGCTCGGCTGCTTCGTGTTCCTGGGCACCCTGGTGGTCGCCCGCGAGGAGCGCACCTATGAAGGGTCTGTCCCACTGGTGACCTTTGGGGCCATCACCGCCTGCATCATTGCGATCTTCACGATTGCTTCCGGCGCGATCATTCTGGTGCCGACCTTCCTGTGGTCTATCGGCTTCATTAGTCACATTGACCCCTTGATGTACCGCACCATCTGGTGGGCATTGGGTCATTCCTCGCAGCAGATCAATGTCGCGGCCCACATTGCCGTGTGGTATGCCGTTGCCGCCATCGTCTTTGGTGCCAAACCGATGTCGGAGAAGGTCAGCCGCATGGCCTTCCTGCTCTATATCCTGTTCCTGCAACTCGCTTCCGCTCACCACATCCTGGTCGATCCGGGCCATTCCGCCGAGTGGCGCATCTTCAACACCAGCTATGCCATGTATCTGGCGGTACTCGCGAGCATGGTGCATGGCCTGACCGTGCCCGGCAGTATCGAGGTGGCACAGCGCCTGAAAGGCTTCAACAAGGGTCTGTTCGAGTGGTTGCGCAAGGCACCCTGGGGCAACCCGGTGTTCTCGGGTATGTTCATCTCGCTCATCGGGTTTGGCTTTATCGGCGGCATCTCGGGTGTCGTCATGGGTACCGAGCAGATTAATCTCATCATCCACAACACCATCTATGTCCCCGGCCACTTCCATGCCACCGTGGTGGTGGGTACCACGCTGGCCTTTATGTCGCTGACCTATTTCCTGATCCCGGTGCTGTTCAAGCGTGAGCTGATTTTGCCCAAGCTGGCCCAGTGGCAGCCGTATTTGTTTGGCCTCAGCATGTCGGTGTTCGCGGTGGTAATGATGGGGGCGGGTACCTTGGGGGTGGCGCGTCGGCATTGGGATATGGCCTTCACCGGCGCGTCCCTCGGTTACGAGTATCCCGCCACGGCCTATCTGCTAATGGGATTGGTCGGGATCACCGCAGTCGTTGCCATCATCGGCGGTGCCGCCTACGTTCTGATCACGGTGGGCTCGATACTCTTCGGCAAGCGGCTGGAGGTAGGCACCTACGGGCCAGCACCGGCACCGATTCCACAGGCTCCGGTGGCGGCGGCTATCGAGGGACACGGCGACATCGGCATCAAGGGCTTCTCCGCGCCGGGCACTTTGGTCATGGCCTTTGTCTTCCTGGCACTGTTCATGGTGTACTACGCCGTCAACTGGAAGTACCTGGCCTCCGTCTGGCACTTCGGCTAAAGGGTGTCGTGATGACGGCGGGCTCCGTGCCCGCCGCCATCCGCACCGGCATTACACATGGCTGCCGCCCTACAGGATCACGGGAGATTGTCTTTGAGAACCCTGATCGGTCAACTGGTCAACGTCTTCAAATTACGCATTGGCATCACCATCACCTTTACCGCCTTGGCGGCGTTGGTGGTCACTCCGGGGCCTGCGCCCTCCACCTGGCAGGTCGTGGTATTGGCGCTGGCGGTGCTGGGGGCGTCGGCCAGTGCGGGGGGATTTAATCAGTATTACGAACGTGACATTGATGCCCGCATGCGCCACACCCGGCAGCGGCCCTTTGTCACGGGTGCCCTGACCTGGAGCCGCACCTGGTTGTGGCTGATCCTGCTCATGCAGGCGGCGTCCGTCGGCGCGGTTGCGGTGGTTCTCAACCCGGTGGCGGCACTTTATGTCTTTTTGGGTGCTTTTTTTTATGCCGTGGTCTACACGGTATGGCTAAAACCACGGACGGTCTGGAACATTGTAATTGGCGGAATCTCCGGCAGCTTCGCGGTACTCGCGGGGGCTGCAGCCGTAGATCCTGGTTTCGGCCTTTTGCCAGTTTTGCTGGCCGTGGCGCTATTTTTGTGGACGCCATCGCACTTCTGGAGCCTGGCCATCGTGTTGCACGAGGAGTACGCCCGCTCGGGCATCCCCATGCTGCCGTGCGTGGTGGGTGACAGGATCAGTGCCTGGATCATTCTCGGCAACACCCTGTTGTTAGTCGTGGTGTCGTTACTCCCGGTTTATTACGGACTGCTCGGGCCCGTTTATCTAGTGGGCGCGTTGGTGGGAGGCGGCTGGTTTTTATTTCGTAACCTTCAGCTCGTTCGTGAACCCGATCCACGGCTGGCGCGGGCGAGCTTTCACGCATCCTTTGCCCAGCTCAGTCTGATGTTATTGGCCGCCATGATCGATGCTTCCTTGAGGTTAATCTAACCGAGATGTCAGCGGTCATAACAAGGGGTGTGGCACTTCTGCTGCCTGTTGTCCTGCTGTCCTGGCTGGTGCTGACCGGCGATGCCGTAGCCATCCAGGAAAACGGTGGTTTTGATAGCGCCGCCGCCCTGAAAGTCAGCCAATCGGCCATAGGTCATGGTTTGGGCGACTATCGCCTGACCAATGTCGAGGGTCAACCGGTGCCTCTGTCCCGTTACCGCGGCAAGCCCTTGGTGGTGAGCCTGGTCTATACCAGTTGCTACCACATCTGTTCCGTCACGACCCGTTACCTGCTCCAGGCCGTTCGCGCCGCTCGCCAGGTTCTGGAGCCACAGAGTTTTGCGGTGCTGACCATTGGTTTTGATACCTCCGTGGATACGCCCCTTGCCATGCGTAACTTTGCGCGTGTCCAGGGCATCGACCTGGAAGGTTGGGAGTTCCTGAGTGCCGATGCCGAAACCATGGCATCCCTGACACGAGATTTGGGTTTTCTCTCCATCCCCTCGCCCAGGGGGTTTGAACACACGATACAGGCTACGCTGATCGACGCCGGCGGCATTGTGCAAAACCAGGTCTATGGCGATCTTTTTCCCATACCGCAACTCGTCGAGCCGCTCAAGCGGATGATTCTCGGCACCGGCATGGAACAAAACGCGCTGGATAGCCTGTGGGCTAAGGTGCGGCTGTTCTGTACGACCTACGATCCCTCCAGTGATCGTTATTATTTCGACTACTCCCTATTCATCGGCATGGGTATTGGCGCATCCATCCTCATTGCCGGTATTGCCTTCCTGTTGAACGAGACAAAGCGCGGTCGCCGGACGTGATCCGGGCCAACGCCGGTACCTCTTGTTGAGCGATCACGGTCATGCTTAAAAACCCCACACCAGAAACGATCCCACCGGTTGCCCAAGGCCGTGGCTGGCGTACCCTGCCACTCATCGAGCATGCACTGGGTACGGTTTTTCCCTCGAAGTGGAATCCCTTTCACCACTTGGGGGCGCTCACCATCCTGTTGTTTTGGGTGGTGCTGGTCAGCGGGGTCTACGAACTCGTGTTTTTTGAAACCAGCGTGCGCGGTGCCTACGCTTCGGTCGAATACCTGACTCGCGATCAGTGGTGGCTGGGGGGCGTGATGCGCAGCCTGCACCGCTATGCCTCCGATGCCGCAGTGATAACCATGATGTTGCACTTGGTGCGCGAGTTCATACGCGGGCATTACCGGGGATTCCGCTGGTTCTCCTGGTTAACCGGGATACCACTGGTGTGGATGGTGATTCCGCTCGGTATTACGGGCTACTGGATGGTCTGGGACACGCTGGCCCAGTACATCGCGATTGGCACCTCGGAACTGCTCGACGCATTGCCTTTTTTTACCGATCCGATGGCACGCAACTTCCTGACTGACAGTAGCCTCAGTGATCGCTTCTTCACCCTGATTGCCTTTATTCACATCATCGGTATACCTATCTTTCTGCTGTTCGGAATTTGGTTCCATCTGTTGCGAATTGTGCAACCCAAGATTAACCCGCCGGCCAGGCTGGCGATTGGCACGCTGGTGACTCTGCTGGTGCTGTCGCTGGTCAAGCCCGCCTTGAGTCATGCCCCTGCCAATCTCACGGTAGAGCCTGTGAGGCTGCAACTGGACTGGTTCTACCTCAACCTCTATCCCCTGCTGGATGAATGGCAGGGTATTGTGGTATGGGGTGTGCTGGTGGTGCCGAGTCTGTTGTTGGCCCTCTTGCCCTGGCTGCCGTCCAGACGCTTGCAACCCGTTGCCACGGTGGATCTGGAGCAGTGTAGCGGGTGTGGCCGCTGTTTCGACGACTGCCCCTATAGCGCCGTCATCATGCAGCCACGTAGTGATACGCGGCGCTACCCGTTGCAGGCCGAGGTCAATGCGGATCTGTGTGCGGGCTGTGGTATCTGCGCGGGTTCCTGCCCTTCCTCCAGTCCTTTTCGCCGAATCGATCCGTTTGTCACGGGTATCGACATCCCGCAATTCCCCGTCGATCAGCTGCGCGCCAGCAGTCTCGCGGCCGCCAAGACGCTGACTGGGATGCCGCGAATCCTGGTCTATGGTTGCGATCACGGGGCCGATGTGAATCGCCTCAAGGCCTCGGAGATCGCTGCGATCAGTCTGCCCTGCATTGGCTTATTGCCGCCGTCTTGTGTCGAATACCTGCTGTCTCAGGGGCGTGTGGATGGGGTGATGATCACGGGCTGTGGTACTGGGGACTGCGAGTTCCGGCTTGGCAATGTTTGGACTGAAGAACGTCTGTCGGGACAGCGCGAGCCTCGTTTGCGGGCGCGCGTGGATCGGACGCGGGTGCGTATATTCTGGGCCTCGGCCCGCGATCAGTCGGCCCTGGCCGGTGAATTGGAGACATTTCGCGCCGCCCTTGAGAACGCTGGCAGCGCTCATGATTAGCCGCCCTTCGTTCCGACTTCTGGGCCAAGGCCTGGCCTTTATGGCTTTCATGGCCATTGTGGGTTATTTCTCGAATAGCCCCGGCTATACCCATCTCGAGGCCGGTCAGGCCGTGATCAAGTTGAGCTTCCACCATTTCGGCCAGCGCCAAGCCGAATGCCGCACGCGCTCTGCCGCAGAAGTGGCGAGTCTGCCCCCCAACATGCGCCTGGCCCTTGATTGCCAGCGTGAGCGGTTTCCGATCAGGGTGACACTGGATCTCGATGGCCAGACGGTTTATCAGGGAGTTCAACAGCCTGCGGGGCTGCACCACGATGGGGTCTCTTATCTTTACCGGCGTTTTACGGTGCCGGCAGGTGCCCATCGGCTAAAAATGTGGTTGAGTGACAAGCCAGGCGATGCGGTTGGCTATCAACTGGAGCGCGAGGTGACGCTGGTGCCAGCTCAGGTGCTGGTCATTGACTTCAATCCAGAAAAGGGTGGGTTTACCGTAGAGTGAGGCATAGGTGTTCGGGCCACCAGCGTAAAGTCGCGCAGCGTCGATGCGTGAACTCTGTGTCCGATGGCCTGATTAGTCATTTCATGGGCTTCCCGTGATGCCTACCTGCGCGACTTTACGCTGGTGGCCGCAAAGCCAAGCACCTAAAGCGTCAGGGTTATCATGCCGAATGGCGCGAGCCATGAACCTATAGTTTGGTACCCTCGGCGGGACTTGAACCCACGACCTACCACTTAGGAGGCGATCGCTCTATCCAACTGAGCTACGAGGGCAAAGAGACTGAAAAGAGACTGAAGTATAAGGCAACTATTCCACAGCTGCCATGTCTGGAGCCCTTCGCCCGGCCCGAGCCGGGGCTGTGATGGCAATGGCTCCCACCCGGAGCCGGCACGAGAGAGCCTCATTCGACAATATCCGTGAAGAGCCAAGGGGCATCGATTCGGCGGCGAGTTTCGTAGGCACGAATGCTGTCCACCTGGCAAAGCGTCAGCCCGATATCGTCCCAGCCGTTCTCCAGGCATTGTTTGCGGAAGGAATCCACGGGAAAGGGGATTATCCCGCCATCCGGGAGGGTGAGCGACTGCCCGGACAAATCCACCGCCAAGATTAGCGGGTCTGGCTGACTGGCGCGCTGTAACAGGTTGGCGACGGTGGGCGCTGGCAGGAGGATGGGCAGCAGGCCATTTTTAAAACAGTTGTTGAAAAAGATGTCGGCGAAACTCGGCGCGAGGATGACTCGAAAGCCGAATCCCGCCAATGCCCAGGGGGCGTGTTCGCGTGACGAGCCACAGCCGAAATTCTCGCCAGTCAGCAGGATTTGCGCCTGACGGTAACGCGGGTCGTTGAGGACGAACGCGGGGTTTTCCGGGCGGCCTGTGCAATCCTGGCCGGGTTCGCCGCAGTCGAGATAGCGCCATTCGTCAAACAGATTCGGTCCAAAACCGCTCCGGCCGATGGATTTTAAAAATTGTTTGGGGATAATCGCGTCGGTATCGATGTTGGCGCGTGGCAATGGGGCAACGATGCCGGTAAAAGGACGAAAAGGTTCCATGGTTAGAGGCTCCTGACATCGACAAAATGGCCGGCGATGGCCGCTGCCGCCGCCATGGCCGGGCTGACAAGATGGGTACGGCCACCCATGCCCTGGCGGCCCTCGAAATTGCGGTTGGAGGTCGAGGCGCAGCGCTCCCCGGGTTCCAGACGATCAGCATTCATGGCCAGGCACATCGAACACCCCGGCTCCCGCCACTCAAAACCAGCCGTGCGGAAGATCTGGTCGAGACCCTCGCTTTCGGCCTGGCGTTTGACCAGCCCCGACCCCGGCACCACCAGAGCCTGGCGGACAGAAGCCGCTACCCGCTGTCCCCGAATTGTTTCAGCGGCGACCCGCAAATCCTCGATGCGACCATTGGTGCAGGAACCAATGAAAACCTTGTCGATGGCCAGACCGGTGATGGGAGTGCCCGCCGTCAATCCCATGTATTGCAGAGCCCGGCGGAGACCCTCGGCCCGCGTGGCATCCACCTCGTCTGCGGGATCTGGCACCTGGCCACTGACCGATACCACCATTTCCGGAGAGGTGCCCCAGGTGACCTGGGGTTCCAAATGCGAGACATCCAGAGTCACCACCCGGTCAAAGTGGGCACCGGGGTCGCTGCTCAGGGTTCGCCAGACCGGGACGGCTCGCTCCCAGAGTTCACCAGAGGGGGCATAGGGACGGCCCCGCAGGTAGTCGAGGGTGGTATCGTCCACCGCCACCAGGCCGGCCCGGGCACCGGCCTCGATGGCCATGTTGCAGACCGTCATGCGCCCTTCCATCGACAGCGCCCGGATCGCCGGGCCGCCAAATTCGATGACATATCCGGTGCCTCCCGCCGTGCCAATGGTCTGGATCACCGCCAGCACCAGATCCTTGGCAGACACTCTGGGCGGTAACACACCATCGAGCGGGATCCACATCGCCTTGGCCTTTTGCTGAATCAAGCACTGGGTGGCCAGGACATGCTCAACTTCGGAAGTCCCAATTCCAAAGGCCAGCGCCCCGAAGGCCCCGTGCGTGGCGGTATGGGAATCTCCGCAGACCAGCGTCATGCCTGGCAGGGTCGCACCCTGCTCCGGCCCGATCACATGCACGATGCCCTGGCGTTCGTCATTCATGCGAAACTCCGGGATACCAAAGGCCGCGCAGTTGTTGTCGAGGGTCTCGACCTGAAGGCGGGAGATGGGATCGGGAATGCCCCGGGCACGACCATCCGTGGGGACGTTGTGATCCGCAGTGGCGAGGTTGGCCCTCGCCCGCCAAGGCACGCGCCCAGCCAGGCGGAGGCCGTCGAAGGCTTGGGGGGACGTGACTTCGTGGATCAACTGGCGGTCGATATACAACAGGGCGGCACCATGGTCATCGATGCGCACCAGATGATCGTCCCAAAGCTTGTCATAAAGGGTCTTGGGGCTCATGAGATTTCCAAATTATTGGGTAAGAACCCGAAGCATACCCTTTTATGCCGTCCCTAGTCACCGCCCTCGCGGTTGGCATTTTCCACCCTCTGCCCTTCCCGGCATTGGAGTCATGGAAATTTTGCGAGGGTGTCATGCTCGGGAGCGCCATAGACCGAGGGATTTGGTATGCTTCCCCCCATCCGGGTCTTTCTGTCTTCCGTTTTTTGTATCGTGTGACCACCATGACAAATTTCAGACACCTCTTCCTGACCTTCCTAAAAGTCTTCGGCGGCTTGTTGGTGGGCACCCTGCTGCTAGGCGCTGCGGGAGCGCACACCGCGCCATCCTTTGCAAACACCCAGCAGGCGGCCATGGAGACACTGCCCGCAGCCAGCACCAGTCCACGCCTTTTTACCACCGGGGGGCATGTGGTGGGATTTGAAGACGGAGGTTATCTCCTGGCCACGCCGGATCACCTGCTGCGGGTGCGCTTTGCCGGAGCTAGAC
>JBAXSA010000074.1:0-10777 GCA_037130945.1 Pseudomonadota bacterium
GGAGACCGGACGTGATCCCCACGACCCCCGGCGAATGGTTCTGGTTGATGCTGGGCCTGACCGGCCAGGTGCTGTTTTCCCTGCGCTTTCTGATCCAGTGGTGGCGAAGTGAGCAGGCAGGCCGCAGTGTTCTACCAATCCACTTTTGGTATTTCAGCATTGCCGGGGGGCTGGTTCTGCTGATTTACGCCATCCATCGTCAGGATCTCGTGTTTGCCCTGGGGCAACTCGGCGGCATCGCCATCTATTTGCGCAATCTGGTCTTGATGCGCCGCGCTGGACAGGAATGCAGCTAAAGCAACCTCGCCGATGTTCGTCTATACTCAAAAGACATCAGAAGCCACGTTTTCAGTTAGTGTAACCACTCGGAGTGACCCCTTGTGAATATCGGTGCGATTTCTGGCAATACCACGAACCTACATGCTCCCGTGGTGCCTCTCAATCCCTCGCAGCTGGTGAATCAAGGGCCTGGCCCGACCGGGCCGGGCGGTTCTTTCGCAGTAACGCAGGCGGCCATGGCCAGCCAGTTCAATCAGGTGGCCGCGTCGGTGGCAAATGCCCAGGCGGAGAATACTCAAGGCAACGGCAACCGCCAGGAGGCACCAGGGGGCGGTCAATCCAACACCAAACCCCTGACCTTCAACCGGCGTGGTCATGTGGAAAGCGGCCCCCGGACGGGATCTCGGGTCAGTGTGCGAGCCTGAGCATCCCGTTACGGCAAGGTTCGCGGTGTGATCGGGGACAGTCTCCAGATGTCGCGGTTGTATTCCGCCACAGTGCGATCTGTCGAGAAGCGTCCGCTCATCGCGGTGTTCAGGATGCTCATGCGCGTCCAGCGGGCGTGATCCTGAAAGGCTAGGGCGGCTAGTTTCTGCGCCTGGCAATAGCCATCAAAATCCGCCGCAGTCATCCAGGGATCCTGGGGTGAACGGATGGCTTGCATAATCCCGTCGAAAATGCCGGGCTCAAAACGATTGAAGTGGCCCGATGCAATCAATGCCAGCACCTGAGTCAGGGCTTCGCTCTGGCCGATGAAGGCACTTGGATCATAGTGACCTCGTAGAGCCTGCACCTCGTCCGCCAACAGTCCGAACAGGTAAAAATTGTCGTCACCCACCGCCTCGCGAATCTCGATATTGGCACCATCCATGGTGCCGATGGTCATCGCGCCATTCATCATGAATTTCATGTTGCCGGTGCCGGACGCCTCCTTGCCCGCCGTGGAGATTTGCTCAGATAAATCAGCCCCCGCGCAAATCACCTCCATCAACGACACCCGGTAATCCGGCACAAAGACGACCTGTAACAGCCCAGCGGTGTCTGGATCCTCGTTCACGACCTGGGCCACGCTGTTGATGAACTTGACGATCTGTTTGGCCATCTGATAGCCCGGTGCGGCCTTGCCGGCAATCAGGACGCTGCGGGGTGTCCAGGCTTGCAGGTCGCCGCGCTTGATGCGGAGATAGAGGTGTACGACATGGAGGATATTCAGCAGTTGCCGCTTGTATTCGTGGATGCGCTTGACCTGAATGTCGAACAGGCTGGCGGGGTCGAAACGCACCCCGCATTCCCGGAACACCCGTTCGCTGAGGCGCTCCTTGTTGGCTTGTTTGACCACTGTCCAGCGGGCCTGGAAATCGTTGTCGCTGGCGAGCGGCACCAGCCGCTGAAGTTGTGACAAGTCCACGACCCAGTCGCCACCAATGGCCTCGTCGATGAGCCGCCTGAGAGCGGGGTTGCACATCGCCAGCCAGCGGCGCGGGGTCACCCCGTTGGTCTTGTTGTTGAAACGCTGGGGCCAAAGCTCATAAAAATCCCTAAACAGCCCCTCTCGCAAGAGGCGTGAATGAATTTCCGCGACACCGTTGATGGAAAAACTCGCCACAATAGCCAAAAAAGCCATCCGCACCTGGGGTTCGTCGCCTTCCTCGATCAGCGACATCCGTCGCAGGCGCTCGCCATCACCGGGCCAGCGCCGGGCCACCTCGGCCAGAAAACGGGCATTGATTTCAAAAAGGATGTCGAGAACCCGCGGCAGGAGCTGGCGAAACATCCGCACCGGCCAGCGTTCCAGGGCTTCGGGCAGCAGGGTGTGGTTGGTGTAGGCCATGGTTTGACTGACAATCCGCCAGGCGGCATCCCACTCCAGGCCATGATGGTCGAGCAGCTGGCGCATCAACTCCGGAACCGCCACACTGGGGTGGGTATCGTTCAGCTGAAAACAGTTCTTCCCGGCAAACTCGCTAAAATTCTTGCCGTGATGAAGAGTCCACTCCCGCAGCACATCCTGGAGGCTGGCACAGGCCAGGAAATATTGCTGGCGCAGCCGCAACTCCTTGCCATTTTCGCTGGCGTCATTGGGGTACAGCACCATGGTGATATGCTCGGCGGCGTTTTTGGCGGCCACCGCCTCGGTATAACTGCCGGCATTAAATTCGAGCAGATCGAACTCATCGGTGGCCGCAGATTTCCACAGCCGCAGGGTATTCACGGTGTTGTTCAAAAACCCCGGAATCGGCACGTCATAGGGCACCGCCAACACCTCATGGGTATCCACCCAACGGTATTGCAGACGCCCGTTTGCCACCCGCTGGGTTTCCACCCGGCCGCCAAAAGGCACTCGCTGGGTGAATTCGGGGCGTTCCTGTTCCCAGGGATGACCCTCTCTCAGCCAATGGTCGGGCTCTTCGACTTGCCAGCCATTGATGATCTGCTGGCGGAACATGCCATATTCATAGCGAAGGCCATAGCCTCGTACCGGCAATTGCAAGGTGGCGCTGCTATCCAGAAAACAGGCGGCCAACCGGCCCAGCCCGCCGTTGCCGAGGCCCGCGTCGTGTTCGGCGTCGGCGATCTCCTCCAGATTCAAGCCGAGATCGTACAGCGCCTGTTGCAAATTCTCATCGAGCCCCAGATTCAGAATGGCGTTGCCCAGGGTGCGGCCCATCAGAAATTCCAGGGACAGGTAGAAGGTCTGCCGGGCATCACTTTCCTCACGGGCATAGCGCGTCTGTTTCCAGCGCTCCACCAGACGATCCCGCAAGGTGATGGCCAGCGCCATGAAGAGATAATGCGTTGACCGGCAAGTGCGGTCACGGCCCAGGGTATGGGCGAAGTGGCGGCGTAAATCGTCCTTGAGGCTGCCGGCGTCGAGTCTTAGCGGCGGCAGTTCCGTAAGACCGGAACTCGGGCCAATGGCAGAGAATTCCTCGAATCTTTGAGGTTTTTGGTTTTTTGTCATGGGGTTGCGCGGATCTCTGGGAGATTACATCAGGTGGTCGCCAAGACTGTAGGCATCGCCCTTGTCACCGATGGTGTCGGATTCCGAGAGACGGATGCGAAGCGACAGGTTATTGCGGGAGTCGGCGTGGCGCAAGGATTCTTCGACGGTGATCCGGCCTTCCTTGTAGAGCGTGAAGAGCGCCTGGTCGAAGGTCTGCATCCCCCGCTCGTTGCCCTGTTCCATGGCTTCCTTGATTTCATGCACCTTGCCCTTGGCGATGAGTTCCGAGATGTAAGAGGTCAGCATCAGGATCTCCACCGCCGGGACGCGCCCGCCCTCCTTGCCGCGAACCAGACGTTGCGAGATGACGGCCTTGAGGTTCAGGGACAAATCCATAAAGAGCTGATTGTGGGCGGTGTCCGGAAAGAAGTTGATGATCCGGTCGAGGGCCTGGTTGGCGTTGTTGGCGTGCAGAGTAGACAGGCACAGATGGCCGGTTTCGGCGTAGGCGATGGCGTGCTGCATGTTGACACCATCGCGGATTTCACCAATCAGAATGACATCCGGGGCCTCGCGCATGGCGTTCTTCAGGGCTACTTCGTAGGACAGGGTATCGAGCCCCACCTCCCGCTGGTTGATCACCGACCGCTTATGGTTATAAATGTACTCGATGGGATCCTCGATGGTCAGGATGTGGCCCGTCATGTTGACATTGCGATGATCGATCATGGCGGCGAGCGTGGTGGATTTGCCGGAGCCCGTGGATCCCACGACCAGGATCAAGCCCCGTGGCTCCATGATGAGATCCTTGAGAATGGCGGGCAGACCCAGCTTTTCCACCGGCGGGATGTTGCCGCGAATGTAGCGAATCACCATGGCGACATCGCCGCGCTGCTTGAAGACATTGACCCGGAACCGTCCGAGGCTCGTCACCGAGATCGCCAGGTTGCACTCGAAGGTCGCTTCGAACTCCCGGATCTGGTTGTCGTTCATGATCGAATAGGCGAGTTTGCGAGTCTGCCCGGGTTGCAGGGCGGTATCCCCCACCGGGATGGAATGCCCATCTGCCTTGATATTGACCGGGGCACCGGTGCTGAAAAAGACATCGGAGGCATTTTTCTGCACCATCAATTTGAGATAGGGCACGATGTCCATAGTGGGTCTCCAGAGGGAAGGCAAACTTGAAGAAAGTAGAGAGAGAGAGTAGAGAGAGCGAGAAAGTCCGGGAAACTGTAACCCTAGTGTCTCGGAACAACAATCCCAAAGACTCAAAAAGCGCTATCTTGTCTCAAGCCGGTCAGGCGCTGCCACGCACCCGGAAATGGCTCAATCCATCCGGCAGGTCGGCCTCCCGGAAACTCAGACGCACCACCTCGTTCAGGGCCGGATCGGACTTGAGACGCAAGCGCGTTTCAAGCGCCAATGAGGGGATGAGCAGCGTGAGCTTTTGCCCCTCCTTTTCCACCACCACGCCATCCCCTTCCCAGCCCGGGTGCTGTTTGAGGTAGACCAGCTTCCAATGCAGATTGGACAGCCGTTCGGCGCGACGGAGGCTGGCCGCCGCCAGTTCCGCGACATCCATGCGTTGCGCCACTTCGTTGGCGGCCAGGGGGGGGGTGCCATTCAGATGGGCACGGAGTTGCTGGTGAACCAGCAGATCGGAGTAGCGCCGCAGCGGGCTGGTAACACGGGTGTAAAGCGTCAGTCCCAGGCCGAAATGGGCACCGGGATCCAGTGACAACCGCGATGGTCGCATCAGGCGCCGGGCGGCGAACATGCCGGCCAAATCCTGCGGCGATGAAAAACCCTCCGGGGCCGCCTGGGTAACGAAGGGAATTGCCAGATTCGCCTCCAGAGCCAGGCGCGCGACCGCCTCGCCTGCCAGCAGCATGGCATCGGTCACCAGCTCCCGGCTGGCGAGGCGTGCCAGGGGACAAATCTCGACCGTGCCGTCACGCACCCGCACCGACACCTCGGGTAGATCAATCGAGGTGGCCCCCCGCCCCTGACGGGCCTCACGGAAGCGCCGGAGAACTTCGTGCAGGTTCTTGAGCGGCGGGCGATCCAGCGCGGCCTCGGCCTCCTCGTAGGTCATCCGTTCTACCCGTACCCAGCTGGTGCAGACTTCAACCTCGGTGGGCGTCCCATCCGTTCCCAGCCGCAGTCCGACCGAGAGCGCCGGCGAGATGGGTGAAAGCCCTAGCCCTAGCCGTTCGGTAATCCCCGGCGGCAGCATCGGTGTGAGCCCTTCGGGCAGGTAGAGGTTGGTGCCACGGGCTTGGGCCTCGCGGTCGAGTTCGCTGCCAGGGGCGACCAGGGCACCGACATCCGCGATATGAATCCACAAGCGGTCGCCCTCCAGACCGATGGCATCGTCCGGATCCTGGTTGCCGTGGTCGTCGATAGCGAATGCCGTAAGGTGTGTCAGATCGCGCCGGGGCTCGTCGGGCAGGGGGGGCAGCGGTAAATCCGGCGCGCCCTCCGGGGTCTTGAGGCGGCGCGGGTAGGGATTGTGATGTTCCGTCCAGTAGCCGCAGCGCACCAGAAAGCGGTGGGCATTTTCGGGGGTTTCGGGGATCTCGAAGTGCTGGAGAATCCGGCTACGCTCGCCGGCCAGCAATGCCAGGCGTTCGACCTCGATCAGACGCGGCCGGTCGGCCTCCTCCAGACACCGGCCTTCAAGGTGCAGGATCAGCTCGGCCCAGTCCTGTTCGGCGCGGCGCTTGGCCTCCCGCTCCGCGAGGTTCCGTTGAACCTCGGCGGCGGTGCGGGCGCGGATTTTTTCGGGGGTGCCCTCGAAATAGACGCCCTCCGCGACCCGCTGCCAGGCCGCCCAGACACTGGCCGGGGTGACGGCCGCGTAAATCAAATCGGCAAGTTCGGCGAGCGTCGTCTCGCTGCCTTCCAGCATCTCCCAGGCCACCTCCGGCTCGCCGGCGGCGATCTTCTGGAGGTCGTCGAGGTGCCGCAACGGCCCCGCATGCAGGATCTGGATGTCCTTGCCCCGCACCCGCTTGACCTCGCCGCTGGGGAGCTGGATTTCGATCTTGTCCCCCACCGCCAGAACACGGGCCGGGTAGAGTTTGTAAAGCGCGAGACTATCCGCAGCGGGCGTCATGGGGAAAGAAGACACAATAGAATTCCAGGGGGGTAAACGGAAAAGTGAGAAGGAGAAGGCATCCGGAAAAGAATGGCGGAACCGGTGGATCTTTGCCGATATGATACGCTGATCTTTTGTCCTTCCGGCCTTGTTGGGAACGAACATCATGACAACACCCGATTGGAATGCCTGGCTCGAATCCCATCCTGCAGCGGCGACCTGGCCTGCCGGCCAGATCGGAGTGGCCTTGCCCGCGTTGGGCTGGCTGGTGGTCAGCGGAGCCGACACGGAGACTTTCCTGCAAGGCCAATTAACCCTCGATCTCCGTACCCTGGAGCCGGATCACAGCCTTCTGGCCGCGCATTGCAACCCCAAGGGACGGGTGCTGGCGCTGGCGCGGCTGGTGCGCCGCCACGGCGAGGTCTGGATGGCGTTGCCCGCCGCCCTGCTCCCGGGGCTGCTCAAGCGTCTCAAGCTATATATCCTCCGCGCCAAGGTACAGTTGCGAGACGCCGAGAGCGAGGCCGTGACCGCCGGATTTTTCGGCGATACTCTGCCAGAACGGCTGCTTGAACTGGGGGGGCCACGGCTCGACCCGGATCATCCGGTGGCCCACTGGAACGATTTGACCCTGATCCAGCTCCCCGGCGACCGGCTGCGCTGCCTGGCGGTGGGCGATGCAGCGGCCATGCGAATCCTGTGGCAGGGACTTCAGGCTACCCTCCTGACCGAGACTCACTGGACGCTCCAGGACATCCGCGCCGGCCTGCCACAGGTGATGGCCGAAACGGTTGAGGCCTTTGTGCCCCAGATGCTTAACCTGCAGTGTCTGGGCGGCATTGGTTTTAGCAAGGGTTGTTATATTGGCCAGGAGATCGTGGCGCGTATGCAGTACCTCGGCACGCTCAAACGCCGGTTGTTTCGGGCCCGTGTGGTCATGGACACGGCCCCGCTACCTGGTACCCCTCTGACCTCGCTGGCCAGTCAGTCTGGTCAGGGGGCCGGTCAGGTGGTCAGCGCGGCCCCTGATGGGGAAGGTGGAGTCGAACTCCTGGCGGTGGTCGAACTGGCCGCCCAACAGGCTGGGGAAGTCTGCCTGGCCACAGGCCTGCCGCTCGATTTTTTACCGCTTCCCTATGCCGTACCCGGCGGATCTTTTTCGCCATCACTCTGATCCTGGCGCTCAGGCGCTTTCGCAAATGGCTGGATTGAAAAAACCATGTCTTACTTTACCAAACGCTATCACCCGCCAGGTACCGCCCCCGGCCTATTGGCCAGCTTCGAGGAATCCAGATTCCTCCCTGCGCGACACGGAAACATTCTGATTCTAACGGATTTAGTGGAGACAAAATCTATATTAAAAACAGATTGTTACTGAATGTAGCATCAGAACTTGTCGTCGGATCTGACTAACATAACTAATTGAAAGTACTATACTTACTGTTAGGGGATAGCCGCCAAGACAAAGTATAAGTTGAGGAAAAATGATGAACACGCGAAGCTCATCACTCACGGTAGAGCGAGTCGTTGGCTCAAATGTAGATACTAATGCTTAATTTGATTTTGAAACACCGGAGCTTAAAAACCGGACAAGAAAGGCCGAACGGATGACCACGCGGATCCGGCTCGGTATTTCCAGCTGTTTGCTCGGTCAAAAAGTACGCTTTGACGGTGGCCACAAGCACAATGGCTATATCACCGAAAGCCTGGGGCGATTCTTCGATTTCGTGCCTTTTTGCCCAGAGGTGGCGATTGGACTGGGGATTCCCCGCCCGCCCATTCGCCTGGTGAAGAGCGAGCAGAAAATATGGGCACGGGGCGTCAGAGATCCCTCGCTCGATGTCACGGCGCGTCTGGCCGCCTACGCGAAGGAGGTCGCATTATTAAAACTCCCGGGGGTCAGCGGCTATCTCCTCAAGAAGGGCTCACCCAGCTGTGGCATGGCGCGTGTCAAGGTCTACAGTCCCGAGGGCCTGCCGGTGACGGGCAGCGCCGGGATCTATGCCGCCACCCTGATGGCCCTGCACCCTGAATTACCCGTGGAAGAAGAAGGCCGGCTGATGGATCCCGTGCTTCGCGAAAACTTTATTGAGCGGGTATTCGTCTATTACCGCTGGCAGCAGGCGACTTTGACACCACTGACCCCCAAAACCCTGGTTGAGTTTCACACCCGTCACAAGTTCATTGTGCTGGCACATGACGAGAAGCGGTATCGCGAACTCGGCCGGCTGGTGGCCACCGCCGGGAGCGGCGATCTCGTCGACATCGGCCGGCGCTATATTCAGGGACTGATGCAGGCGCTCGGAAAACCCGCGACGCGAGCCCGTCACAGCAACGTCTTGCAGCACCTTTTTGGCTTTTTCAAGGCACACCTCGATGCCGAGGACAAGCGCGAATTGTTGGCGTTGATCGACCACTACCGGGAGGGCCAGGTACCCCTGGTGGTTCCCATCACGCTCATCCGCCACTATCTCAGGCGTCATCCCGACCCCTATGTCCAGGAACAGTATTACCTGGCCCCGCATCCCGATGAATTGATGCTGCGAAATCAGATCTGACGGCTTTATGGTACCCGCCGGTTCCGGGCCTGATAGGCAATATCCAGATCCCTGGCAGCCTTGACCTCATCCAGACGCGAGACTGGCCGGGTGTGAGGGGCGCGTTTCAGTTCGTCGGGTTGTTGCACGGCCTCGGTGGCAATCTGCGCCATGGCGTCGACGAATGCGTCCAGTTCTTCCCGTGATTCGGTTTCGGTCGGCTCGATCAGCAAGCATTCCGGCACGATCAGGGGAAAATAGGTGGTGGGGGCATGGATGCCAAAATCCAATAACCGCTTGGCGTAGTCCATGGCGGTAATACCCAGGGTTTTGGCGCTATGACGCAGCGTCAGGATGAATTCGTGAGAGGCCCGGCGTTCCGGATAGGCCATTTCAAAACCCAGCGCCGCCAGCCGTGCCAGAAGATAGTTGGCGTTCAGGGTGGAAAATTCGGCGACCCGCACCAGGCCTTCCCGGCCGAGCAGGCCGGCATAGACATGGGCGCGCAGCAAGACCCCCACATTGCCGGCGAAGGCCGATAGACGGCCAATGCTGTGGGGCCGGTCGGCCGCAGTCTCCCAACGCCAGTCCTGACCCTCCCGGCACACCCGCGGGATGGGCAAAAATGGTGCCAGACGAGCATTCGCGGCCACCGGCCCAGCGCCGGGCCCGCCGCCGCCGTGGGGGGTTGCAAAGGTCTTGTGGAGATTGAGGTGCATCACGTCAAACCCCATCGCGCCCGGTCGTACCTTTCCGAGGATGGCGTTGAGGTTGGCACCGTCGTAGTAGAGCAAGCCTCCGGCGTCATGCACCCGGCCGGCGATATCCTGAATCCGGCGTTCAAACAGCCCCAGGGTCGAGGGGTTGGTCAGCATGATGCCAGCGGTGTGAGAACCCAGCGCCGCCGTGAGCGCCTCCAGATCCAGATCGCCGTCGGCACGGGTCGGAATCTCCCTGACCCGGAACCCGGACATGGCCGCCGATGCGGGATTGGTGCCGTGGGCCGCGTCCGGGATCAGGATTTCCTGGCGCGCCGGATCGTTGCGGGAGAGGTGATAGGCGCGAATCATCGCCACCCCGGCAAATTCCCCCTGGGCACCAGCGGCGGGCGAAAGCGACACCTCGGCCATGCCCGTGACCTCGGCCAGCAACGTCTGGAGTTCGTAAAGACAGGCCAGTACCCCTTGGCCCTGGTTCTCCGGGCCCAGGGGGTGACGTCCCAGAAAACCCGGTAGCGTGGCCATCGTCTGGGCACCGCGAGGGTTGTATTTCATGGTGCAGGAACCGAGCGGGTAAAACTGCGTGTCAATGCTGAAGTTTTGCTGAGAGAGGCGGGTGTAGTGGCGCACCTCCTGGAGTTCCGAGACCTCGGGGAGCGCCGGCGGCGTCACTCGCAACAGCCCGGGTGGCAGGTCGTCAAGTCCACCGGCCGGCAAGGGCTCGGGAGCCTGGGCCCGGGCAGTGCGCCCAGGCCGGGATTTTTGCTGAATCAGCACCGTTGTCCCTCCGGTTAAATTAATTTTTAAGTGATTTTAAGTGGTTTTAGTTGATTTTAGGTCTGAGGGCGCAAGGCGGCTGGGTTTGGGCGGCAATGGCCCGGGCCAGATGGGCCTGGTATTGCCCGATGTCCTCGTCGCTTCGCAGTTCGGTGGCGCAGGTGAGGATGAGCTGATCCCCTCCGGCCAATTCCGGAAAATCCCCGGCCAGAGGGATACCCCCCAGGATCCGATGCGCCGCCAAAAGACGCAGCGCCGCCGCCGCCGGAATCGGCAGGGAGAGCGCACACTCGTGAAAAAAGGGCCGGTTGAAGAGGGGTGTCACACCCGGCAGTTCGCAGAGTGCCGTCACCAGAATCCGGGTCTGGGTGTGACAGGACACCGCCACGCGCCGCAACCCCTCGGGGCCGAGCAGGGCGAG